>CANMAT010000617.1 GCA_947494865.1 Deltaproteobacteria bacterium | reverse complement strand
GGAGTATGTCGTCCCGCTGAAGCGCGCGCTGCGCGTGAAGGCGGGCGACGTGGTGCGCGCGGGCGAAGCGCTCACCGACGGGGCGCCGCTGCCCCACGACGTGCTGCGCATCCTCGGCGAGCACGCGCTCGTGTGCTGGATGATCGGCGAGGCGCAGGCCATCTTTCGCGCCGTCGACGTGACGCTGCCCGAGCGCCACGTGTCGCTCCTCTTGCGCCGCATGCTCGCGCGCGTGACCGTCACGGAGCCCAACGACGCCGGCTTCACCGCCGGGCAGCGCGTCGCGCGCGCCGAGTTCGCGCGCGAGAACGATGGGCTCACTGCGCAGGGCAAGCTCCCCGCGTACGCCGACCCGCTGCTCGAAGGCCTCAGCGAGCTGGCGTGACCGTCTATCCCTCGCGCGCGATCGCCGCGGCCACCGCGCGCGCCTCGCCCGCGGGCAGTGCGAGGCACCGCGCCGCCTGCGCCTCGTCGGCCTCGGGCGCGCGCATCGCCGCACAGACGCGCTCGGCCATGTCGGAGCGCACCGCGCGCCCCGCGAACACCGGGTACCCCATGGTGAGGTAGGCCTCGCGCGGCACCTCGCGCGACGCGCGCAGCGTCACAGCCCCCGCGGGGATCTCCACCGCGCGCCCGAGGTTGTGGTGCACCGCCGCGAGCACCGCGCGACGGGTGAGCGCCTCGCCCGTGAGCGTGGCGGGCGCGTACACCACGCAGCGACCGAGCACCACGCCGCGGCCCTCGACGGCCGCGCGCTCCTCGTCGGTGAGCGCGGCGAGGAGCGTCGCGAGCTCGCGCCGCAGCGCCGTGCCGAGGCCCTGCTCGAGCTGGTACAGCACCCCGCGCACGTTGGGGCTCGGCGAGGCTCCCTCACGCAACGATCCGAGGAGTTCGTGCACCGCGTCGCGCGCCCACGCCACCATGCGCCGCTGCACGCGCGCGTGGCCGCCGCCGCCCGCCCCCTCGAGGGTGAGCAGCTCCACGCCCGGCAGCGTGACGCTCGCCCCGCGCACCAGGCGCCCGAGCACCGCGTCGCCCTCTACGATGCGCCCGCGCGCGTCGAGCGAGAAGCGCGCGTGCGAGGCCTCGACGAGCTCGTCGACGCGCCGTCGGAGCACCCCGTCGCGGGGCTCGGCGCGCGGGGTCATCGCGTCGCGCATCGCCCGCAGGCGCGCGAAGGGGTGACCCGGCGCCACGTCGGGCTCGTCGGGCTTCGGGAGCGCGCGCCCGCGAGGCCGCGGCGACGCGGGCCTCCCGCCGCCGGGCTCGTCGACGAAGCGGCGCACGAGGGCGCGGTGCAGCGCGTCGCTCAGGTGGTCTTCGACGGCGCGGGTGTTCGACTGCCACGCGGCGGCGTGCTCCACCCATGATCCCTGGTTGGAGACGTACGTCCACATGCGCACGGCCGCGATGCGCGCCACGAGCGTGTCGACGTCGCCGTCGGTGTCGTCGAGCACGGCCACGCGCTCGGTCATGAAGCCGTCGCGGAGCACCCCGCGGTCGCACAGCTCGGCGAAGAGGGTGGCGAGGTCTTCGACGTGCGCTTCGAAGAGCAGCTTGCGAAAGTCGGGCACGGTGCACACCTCCCACAAGAGGCGCACGCGCGACGGGTCGCCGAGGCGCGCGCGCACCGCGGGCCGCGCCAGGAGGGCCGCGAGGGCGAGCTCGTCGTCGGCGTCGCGGGCGCGCAGCAGCATGCGCATCGGCGGCGGCGCGTGGAGCGACGCGAGGAGCGCGTCGGGCGACGCGAACTCGAGCGCGTGGTTGCGCCACTGCACCCGTCGAACGGGCGCGAGGCGGTGCTGCTCGATGGCCTCGATGAGGTCGCGCGGCATGGTGAGGGGAGACACCGTGCTGAACGTCCCGTCTTGCACGTGGCGGCCTGCGCGACCGGCGATCTGCGCGAGCTCGGCGGGGTCGAGGCCGCGCACGTCGCGCCCGTCGAACTTGCGCAGCGACGCGAAGGACACGTGGCGCACGTCGAGGTTGAGGCCCATGCCTACCGCGTCGGTGGCCACGAGGTAGTCGACCTCGCCCGCTTGAAACATCGCCACCTGCGCGTTGCGCGTGCGCGGCGAGAGCGCGCCGAGCACCACCGCGGCGCCCCCGCGCGCGATGCGCAATCGCTCCGCGAGCTCGTACACCTGCGGGAGCGAGAAGGCCACCACGGCGCTGCGCGGGGCCAGGCGCTGCAGCGGAACAGGCTCGACGTGCGAGAGGCGCGAGAAGCGCGGGTGCGTGACCACCTTGGCCGCGGGCACGAGCTCGCCCATCGCGGCGCGCATGGTGTCGGCGCCGAGGAACCACGTCTCGCGGCGGCCGCGCGCGTGGAGGAGGCGCGCGGTGAACACGTGCCCCCGCTGCGGGTGCGCGGCGAGCTGCACCTCGTCGACGGCCACGAAGTCGACCTCGCGCTCGACGGGCATCGCCTCGACGGTGCACACCCAGTAGTCGGGGCGCTTCGGGACGCGCTTCTCTTCGCCCGTCACGAGCGCCACGCGGGCTTCTCCGACGCGCGCCGTGACCTTGTCGTAGACCTCGCGCGCGAGGAGGCGCAGGGGCAGCCCGATCATGCCCGTGGTGTGGTCGAGCATGCGCTCGGTGGCGCGGTGCGTCTTGCCGGTGTTGGTGGGCCCGAGGAGGGCGGTGATGTCCGAGGCGTCGGTCATGGCGGGCGCCCGGCGAGACGGGTGCTGCGGGTGTGATTACCGCTCAGGGGGCGCAGGTCGAGGCGGGGATCGCGCGCGCCACGGGCGTGAGGCTGCGCAGGTACGCGAGCAGCGCGCAGAGCCCCTCGTCGGGGAGCTGCGCCTCGCCGAAGGCCGCCATCGCGCACAGGCGCCGCGCGCCGTCGGCGGCGAGGTTGTAGCGAATGGAGCGGAGCACCTGCTCGTCGGTGCGCCGCCCGATGCCCGTGACGAGGTCGGGCGTGAGGTTGGCGCCGTACGCCGTGGAGCGCGGCCGCGGAAAGGTCTGCCCCGTGAACTCGCCGGCGCCCGGCGCCGCGTCTTGATGGCAGAAGGTGCAGAGCGCGAGCGCGGTGTTGCGACCGCTGTTGATCGTCGCCATGGTGGCGCCGCCGTCGGGCACCTCGCAGCGGGGCAGCGAGAGCGGCGCGTCGGCGGCGTCGGCCGCGTCGGCCGCGTCGGCGGTGTCGCCCGCGTCGCCCGCGTCGCCCGCGTCGGTGACGTCGGTGACGTCGGCGGGCGCCTGATCGGGCGCGGCGTCGGCGGGGGCCGGGTCGGTGCTGCAGGCGCCGAGCAGCGCGGTGAGCGAGAGGGCGACGACCCAACGGGCCGGGCGCGCGAAGGCGTTCAGGGCGTTCATCACATCGTCTCCGGTGTAAGCATCACTTCGAGGCTGTGGGGCATACCATCGTTGCGCGCCCGCTTCACGGCCCGCGACGATCGCTCACACCGCGGGCTTCTTGCCTTGCGCCATGTGAATGCGCGCGAGCATGGCGGGCGGGATCACCCACTCGTAGGGCACGTTTACGGTGGAGAGAAAGCGCGCCGCCAGCTTCGGGTCGTGCGCCTCGAGCGCGTCGAGGAAGGCGACGGCCCCGTAGCGCGCGAAGAGCGCCATGCGCGTGGCGTCGATGTGCGCGCGCGCCCGCTCGTGGGCGTAGAGCGCCACCATGGCGGCGACGCGCGTGGGCGTCGGGGCCTCGAGGTGCGCCACCACGTCGCCCACGTCTTCGACGAAGCGT
>CANMAT010000616.1 GCA_947494865.1 Deltaproteobacteria bacterium | reverse complement strand
GCGCCGAGCGCGATCCACCGTTCGAAGGTGTCGCCGTCGTAGGGGACCTCGGTGGTGAGCATGCGGTCGTCGCGGTCGAGGTAGCCGCCGAGGTCCGAGCCCACCACGGGGTAGTTGGCCGCGGCGGAGCGGAACATGTGATCGAGCGCGTCGATCATGCCGACGCGGTCGCGGCGGTTGTCGCCCATCCACGCGACGGGCGCGTGCTCGCGGCGCGCGAAGAAGCGGCCGGCGTACTGGTACGACGCGTCCCACGCGCGCACCATGGTGAGAAACTCGGCGCCGCGGCGCTGCCTGCCGTACGCGAGGAAGTCGCGGTAGTAGGCCTCGGAGTAGCGCTGGTGGGGCACCGCGCCGGCGGCGGTGGCGACGGGGTCGGCGGTGACGTAGCTGTCGCCGAAGTCGAGCTTCCACCCGTCGATGCCGGCGGCGAGCACCGCGTCTTGCTGGCGGTGCCACCACGCCATGGCGCGCGGGTTGAAGAAGTCGACGGAGGCGCCGCGGCCCTTCCACCAGGGCCAGGTGACGCCGTCGTTGATGAAGAAGTTGCACGCGAGGCCCTGCGCGAAGTTGGGCGACGCGCCCTCGTAGCTGTCGCCGCCGACCTCGACGTCGAAGCTGTAGCTGTTGACGAGGGCGGTGATCCACAGCACCACGCGCACGTCGCGCTGGTGCATCTCGCGCACGAGGGTGTCGAAGCGCGGGTAGCGCGCGGGGGCAGGGACGAAGGTGTTGTAGTGGGTCTCCCACGGGCTATCGAGCACCACGGCGCCGACGGGGATGCCCCGCGAGCGAAACCCGTCGACGAAGGCGTAGGTGTCGTCGGTGGTGGAGATGTCTTTGGAGATCCACGGCTCGAAGGCCCAGCGCGGCGTGTGCGGCGTCGGCTCCGGCGCGTCGTCGGCGCCGCCGTCGTAGTCGCACGATGGCGCGTCGACGGGGGCCGCGGCGTCGAGGGGCGCGGCGTCGGTGGCGTCGGCGGGCGTCGCGTCGACGGGCGTCGCGTCGCGGGAGGCGTCGGGGACGCTCGGGGCCGCCGTGGTGCAGCCGAGCGCGAGGAGGAGCGGTGCGAGTGCGCGCATTGTGCGGAGACTATCGCGACCGACGCGCCCGCAGAGGCTTATACAGTTGGATCAAAGACGATCGGTGGAGATCGCACTGCGAAGCGCGTGGGCGCCGTGGGCGTGCGTGAATTCGCGGAGAATGGCGCGATCGGCCCGTGGATGGGCGGCTGGCACGCGCCGCGCAATAGGGGTCTGCGTCGGACGCGATGAGCGGTCGACGACGCCAGAGTAGCTCAGCGGTAGAGCGCGAATCACACCGGCCACGATGTTCTCTCTCGCCCCGGCGAGAGCAGTGAGTACGCCGGTTACTTCCCTCCTAAGGACGCGGTCGCGGGTTCGAATCCCGTCTCTGGCACCGGTACGCGAAGCGCGCAGTGAGATCGACGGTTACTTCTTTTCACGAACAACCCCCGTCGGTCGTCGTTCTCGCGCCTCGCGCACCCCAATGTTCCCCGGCCTCTGCGTGTGCAGGGGCCGCGGTGTCTCGTCGCGAGGGGTGACCTTCGCGGAGGTGTCTCATGGCCCGCTTCAACGCCACGAAGTCTGCATCGAAGAACGCCCCCATCGCCCGCGTGCGCCCCGACGGCGCGCACCTCAACTGGATGGGCGGCCCCTCGTACGACGTGCGCTCGCCCCTCGTGCGCCTGCGCATCGCCGCGGCCTCGTGCTTCTTCGGCGAGCCGATGTACTACCACGCCGACAAGGGCGCCTCGACGCCCGCGCGCGCCCCCGCCGCGAGCCTCACGGCGGGGCAGCGCGCGCACCTGCGCGACACGCTCCGCGCCATCGACCCGGTGGAGTGGCGCGACGCGAGCCCGTCGGAGCTCATGGAGTCGGCCATCGACGCCGCGCTCGCGCACGACCCCGAGGCCACGCTGCAGCTCGCCGTGTGGCTGCGCGCCGAGGAGCACGTTCGCACCACGCCGCAGGTGATTCTGGTGCGTGCGGCGAACCACCCGAAGGTGCGCGGCACGGGCCTCGTGCGACGCTACGCGCCCGCGATCGTGCGCCGCGCCGACGAGCCCGCGGTGGGCCTCGCGTACCAGCTCTGGCGCTTCGGCAAGCCCGTGCCCAACGCGCTCAAGCGCGCGTGGGCCGACGCGCTGGAGGGCTTCGGCGCCTACGAGCTCGCGAAGTACCGCATGGAGCGCCGCGCCGTGAAGACCGTCGACGTGGTGAACCTCGTCCACGCGAAGTCGCCGCACGTCGCGGCGCTCGCGAAGGGCGAGCTCACCGTCGCCGACCAGACCTGGGAGGCCATCGTCTCGGCGAAGGGTTCGAACGCCGACGCGTGGCGCGCCGCGCTGCCCGCGATGGGCCACATGGCGCTCCTGCGCAACCTCCGCAACCTGCTGGGCGCGAACGTCTCGGCGCCGCAGTGGGTCGACCGCCTCGTGAACGGCGCGCGCAAGGGGAAGCAGCTCCCGTTTCGATACTTCTCGGCGTACCGCGCCGTGAAGGAGGGCGCGAACGCCTCGGGCGCCGCGCTCGACGCGATCGAGAAGTGCCTCGCGCTCTCGCTCGGCAACCTGCCGCGGCTGCGCGGGCGCGTGATGTCGCTGTGTGACAACAGCGGCTCGGCGCGCGGGGCGACCACGTCGTCGATGGGCTCGATGGCCGTCGCGACGATCGCGAACCTCACCGGCGTGCTCGCCGCGCAGTGCTGCGACGATGGTCATGTGGGTGTGTTTGGCGACCGTCTTACCGACATTGTGGTGCGCAAGGGCGCGTCGGTGATGCAGCAGCTCGAGGAGGTGGAGCGCCTCGGCCAGGCCGTGGGGCAGGGCACCGAGAACGGCGTGTGGCTCTTCTGGGAGCGCGCCATTCGCGAGCGCCAGCACTGGGACACGGTGTTCGTGTTCTCAGACATGCAGGCGGGTCACGGCGGGCTTTATGGCACCGACCCGAAGGCGTACGCCGAGTTCGCGTGGGGCCGCACGAGCTACATCGACGTGCCCATGCTCGTGGCCGCATACCGTGCGCGCGTGAACCCGAAGGTGAACGTGTTCATGGTGCAGGTGGCGGGCTACCACGACACGCTGGTGCCCGAGTTCTACGAGCGCACGTACATTCTCGGCGGGTGGGGCGAGGGGCTGCTGCGCTTCGCCGCCGAGATGGCCGACATCGGCGACGGGCGCGCGGCGCAGTAGCCGTTTCGCGGGCGCTCGAGGTGTTGTAGGAGAGGCGCATGACGCCGCGCGCACTCTCACTCCCGCTGCTCGTCTGCCTCACGTTTGCGTGCTCTGCGCGCAGCGGCAATGGAGGCGGCGACTTCGGCGACGCCTCGACGCCCGACGACGCGCCGGTTGCGCAAGACGCTCCGGTGACGCCCGACGCGCCCGTTGCGCAAGACGTACCCGTGACGGCAGACGTTCCGGTGACGCCCGACGCGCCGGTGACGCCCGACGTGCCTGTTGCGATGGACGTTCCGGTGACGCCCGACGTGCCAGTGACGATGGACGTTCCGGTGATCGTCGATCGCCCCGTGACGCCCGATGTTCCGGTGACGCCCGACGTGCCCGCGATGCCCGATGTGAGCGTCGATGTGGGGCCGCTCCCCGGCGACGACCGCGTGTGGGTGCTGCGCGTCGGCGACGGCGCGGCGGCGCTCTCGTCGGCCGCTGCGCCGGTCACCCTCGAGGCCTACAG
>CANMAT010000615.1 GCA_947494865.1 Deltaproteobacteria bacterium | reverse complement strand
TTCTCGCGGGCCGAGTCGGGCATGGCGACGGCGACCTCCGACGAGTTTCAGCAGGCCGCCCTCCTTCGCACCAACTACTGGCGCACGGCCGCGGGCGTACCGGCCATTCACGCCAACGCGCAGCTCGAGCAGGCCGCCATGGCCCACTCGACCTTCATGGCCACCAACGCGAGCTCGTGCTGGCCCGGCGCGCACTTCGAAAACGCAGGCGCGTGCATGGGCTACACGGGGCGCACGCCCGGTGATCGCCTCGCGGCCGCGGGCTATCGCCTGTCGGCTTCGGGCGAGGTCATCAACTGGGAGGCAACCCCCCAGCGCGCCATCGACGGCTGGATCTGGACCGTCTACCACCGCACGCCCTTTCAAGACCCCACGTACACCGAGGCGGGCTTCGCGGCGGCGCCGGGGCGCCCCGGTGACCGGCGGCGCTTTCACAACACGATGGAGTTCGCGCGGCCGCAGGGCACGTCGGCGCCGACGCTCAGCGACGTGTCGGTGTTTCCGCCGGCGGGCACCACCAACGTCCCTACGGCGTTTCAGGGCAACCTCGAAGGCCCTACGCCGCCGCTCCCCGCCACCGGCGTGTGGCCGAGCGGCCAGGTCATCTCGCTCATGTTTCCCACGAACGAGTTCACCATCGAGTCGCACAAGCTCTACGACGGCGCGTGCGCCGAGGTGCCCCACTCGGCCTTTCGCTCCGCGCGCCTCGCCGACACCGTCGTCGCCGATGCGCGCGCCGACATGAACAACAACAACACGCGCTTCGTGTTTTTCTACGGCGACACGCGGCTGCGCAACAACACGCAGTACACTGTCGAGGTGCGCGGCACGGTCAACAGCGAGCCGTGGTACCGCGTGTGGTCGTTCACCACCGCGCCATAGTTCGCCCGGCGCTACAGCTCCTCGCGCGACCGCCGATAGAGTGAGTGAGCGCGGCCACCGCGCCCCTTCACCGACGCGGCCTGCGCGGCGCCTCTGCGCCCCGATGCGCATCGCCGCGGAAAGGCACCGTCGCATGAACCCGTCCGCGAACCTCGCGCTCGACGAGCGCACGCCCGCACGCACCGCCCTCACCAACGAGACCGCCGCGCGCTACCTCCCGCGCGTGCGCCGCTACGCCGCCCACATGGCGCGCAAGCACTCGGGCATCGTCACCGCGGGCGACCTCGTGAGCGCCGGCCTCCTCGGGCTCGTCGACGCGTTCATCAAGGTCGACGCCGATCGCTTCGCGGGCTTCGAGGCCTACGTCGACCATCGCATCCGCGGCGCGATCCTCGACGAGCTCCGCGACCGCGACCCGCTCACGCGCGACCAGCGCGCCTTCGACCGCCAGCACGAGGAGGCCCGCGCCGAGCTCGTGCGCCGCAACGGACGCGCGCCCGTCGAGGCCGAGCTCGCCGCCGAGCTGGGCATGGAGCTCACCCTCTACCGCCAGCGCGTGGCCTGCCTGCCGGGCGACGACGGCGACGCCGAGGCCATGTTCTTCGCCGGCGATCCGCGCGCGCTCGTCGACGACGCCGACGACGCCCCGGAGCGCCTCACCGCCTCGCGCGAGACGAGCCTCCGCGTGCGCGCTGCCATGCGCCGACTCACGGCCCGCCAGCGCGCCGTGCTGCAGCTCCACTACGACCAGGAGCACACCAAGCGCACCATCGCCGCCACGCTGGGCGTCAGCGAGTCGCGTGTGTCGCAGATTCACGGCGAGGCGATCCGCGCGCTGCGCAAGGCCCTGGGCGACGAGGCCTGAACGCACGCCCGACGCAGCCTGTCGCGGGCGAGACGCTCGTTGACGTTCGGGTACGGGTCGCTCTACGAAGTCGTGCAATGAGCACCCACAAGACCTTCAATGCACTCGGCGCCCGCGGCACCTTCGACGCTGGCTTCGGCCCCGTAGGCATCTACCGCCTCTCGCACCTCGAGGCGACGGGCGTCGCGAAGAACATCGCACAGCTCCCCTACTCGATCCGCGTGCTGCTCGAGGCCGCGCTGCGCAACTGCGACGGCTTCGAGGTGAGCGAAGACGACGTGCGCCGCCTCGCCAACTGGAACGCGGCGGCCCCCGCGGCCGTCGAGCTCCCCTTCAAGCCCGCGCGTGTCATCTTGCAAGACTTTACGGGCGTTCCCGTGCTCGTCGACATCGCGGCCATGCGCGCCGCCGTGGCCCGCCTGGGCGGCGACCCCGCGCGCATCAACCCCCTGGTGCCCGTCGACCTCGTGATCGACCACTCGGTGCAGGTCGACCACTTCGGCGCCGGCGACGCGCTCTCGCTCAACCTCAAGCTCGAGTTTCACCGCAACCGCGAGCGCTACCAGTTTCTGCGTTGGGGTCAGACGTCGGTGAACAACTTCTCCGTCGTGCCGCCGGGCATGGGCATCGTGCACCAGGTGAACGTCGAGCGCCTCGCCACGGTGGTGCGCGAGGGCGCCGACCGCGAGGGCCCCGTAGCCTTCCCCGACACGCTCGTGGGCACCGACTCGCACACCACGATGATCAACGGCCTGGGCGTTGTAGGCTGGGGCGTCGGCGGCATCGAGGCCGAGGCCGTGATGCTCGGTCAGCCCCTCTTCATGCTCACGCCGCAGGTGGTGGGCGTAAAGCTCACGGGCCGCGCGAAGCCCGGCGTCACCGCCACCGACGTGACGCTCACCATCACCAGCCTGCTTCGCAAGAAGGGCGTGGTCGACAAGATCGTGGAGTTCTACGGCCCCGCGCTGTCGACCCTGTCGGTGCCCGATCGCACGACCATCGCCAACATGGCGCCCGAGTACGGGGCCACCATGGGCTTCTTCCCCGTCGACGCGGCCACGGTGGAGTTTCTGCGCCGCACGGGCCGCCCTGAGCGTACCGTGCAGCTCGTCGAGGCCTACGCGAAGGAGCAGGGGCTCTTTCGCACCGACGACGCGCTCGACCCCACGTACACCGACACCGTGGCGCTCGACCTCTCCACCGTGGAGCCCACCCTCGCGGGCCCCAAGCGCCCGCAGGATCGTGTGGCCCTCACGGCCATGAAGGGCTCCTTCGCCCAGGCACTCACGGCGCCGGTGAAGGATCGCGGCTTCGGGCTCTCCGAGGGCGACCTCGCCGCCACGCTCGACGTCACGGTGAAGGGCGAGCGCGAGACGCTGGGCCACGGCGCCGTGGTGATCGCGGCCATCACGAGCTGCACCAACACGTCGAATCCGTCGGTGCTCGTCGCCGCCGGCCTCGTCGCGCAGAAGGCCGCCGCGCGCGGACTCACCGTGGCGCCGCACGTGAAGACCTCGCTCGCGCCGGGGTCGCGCGTGGTCACCGAGTATCTCCGCGACGCGGGGCTGCTGCCGGCGCTCGAGGCGATGGGCTTCAACGTGGTGGGCTACGGCTGCACCACCTGCATCGGCAACTCGGGTCCGCTGCCCGACGAGGTCGCCAAGCCCCTCGCGGGCTCTCCCCTCGTGGCCGCCGCGGTGATCTCGGGCAACCGTAACTTCGAAGGGCGCGTGCACCCGCAGGTGAAGGCCAACTACCTCGCGTCGCCGCCCCTCGTGGTCGCCTACGCCATCGCGGGAACCGTCGACCGCGACCTCGCCACCGAGCCCCTCGGTACGGGCACCGACGGTCGTCCTGTGTACCTCAAAGACGTATGGCCTTCCGACGACGAGGTGGCGGCGGTCATCGCGCGGTGCATCACGCCGGCGATGTACCAGAACAACTACGCCACCGTGTACGATGGAACGGCCGAGTG
>CANMAT010000614.1 GCA_947494865.1 Deltaproteobacteria bacterium | reverse complement strand
TGTCGTGTTACGCGCTCACCATCGAGTCGAGCACGCGCTTCGGCGAGCTGGCGCGCAAGGGCCGGCTCCCGCGGCTCCCCGACGACGACGTGGCCGACCTCTACGAGGCCCTCGAAGGCGCGCTGGGCGCGCTGGGCCTCGCGCACTACGAGGTGTCCAACTACGCGCGGCCCGGGTGCGGTTCGGCGCACAACCTCGCATACTGGCGCGGCGAGGCGTACCTCGGCCTCGGCGCCGGCGCCGTAGGCTGCGTGCCGCGCGACGACGGATCGTACGCGGCCGAACGATGGCGCAACGCCCACGACGTTCCAGGCTACCTCGCGGCCCTCGAGCGGGGTGAGCTCCCGCCCGGCGAGACCGAGGCGCTCGACGCGGCCACGCGGGTGCGCGAGGCGCTGCTCCTGGGCATGCGCACGGCCGAGGGCACCGACCTCGCGGCGTGGCGCCGGCGCGCGGGCGTCGACCCGCGGGCGGGCCGCGAGGCGCTCATCGCGAAGCAGGTGGCGCGGGGCAACGTGATCGACGAGGGCTCAGTGCTGCGCATCCCAGCGGCCCGGTGGCTCCTCGCCGACGACATCGTGGCGAGCGTCTTCTAGGGGTCGCGCGTCAGGCCTCGGCGGCCTTGCGCACCGAGTCCATGAGGGCGAACGCCGAGCCGGGAAACACCCCGTAGCGAATCTCGGGGTGGTGCTTGAGAAAGAACTTCGCGAGAAAACCCAGCGAGAACACGTCGAAGTGAATCGACGTGTAGAGCAGCGAGTGCTCGGGCGTCGAGGCGTCGACGATCTCCTGGCGAATGGTGAGGTCGCGGGGTTCGCCCTCGACGTAGCGCAGGGTGATGGCGCGGTTCGCGTCGTCGATGCGCTCGACCTTGAAGGCGAAGTGGGCCGAGAAAAGCGAGAGGCCGAAGCGCAGGTGCACCGTGGCGAAGCGCCCGTCGCGCTGGATCTTCTGCATCATGGGAACGCGGGCGGCCATGCCGTCGACGTCGTTGATCACCCGCCACACGCGGTCTCGGGGCGCGCGGATGCGCCGCGCCGCCGTGGCCCCTACGGGCCCGCCGTCGGCCCCCATGTGAACGTGAATCAGCGGCCCGTCGGCGCGCTCGACGAGCTCCGGTGCGAAGATGCGTGAGGCCGTCATCGCCACGACCTCTACCATCGGCCGCCCCCGCGCGGAACCGCCGATGACCGCATCGCGGACAAGGCCCCCTGTCGGCGCCCCCGCGCGGCGCGCTTCCGAGGCGCCGGGGAGGGGCGTTTCGTGGGAGACTCGCGCCTCCCCGATGACGTCTTGCACCGCCTGCGGCGACGCGCACCCCGCCGACAACACCGCCTGCCCGCGCACAGGGCAGAGCCTGCTCGGCGGCCCCTGCGGCACGCGCATCGCGCGCTACGAGGTCGAGCGCCTCCTCGGCGACGGCGGCATGGGGGCCGTGTACCGCGCGCGCCACGTGATGCTCAACCAGCCCGTGGCGGTGAAGCTCCTGCACCCCGAGTTTGCCCGTCGCGGCGACATGATCGAGCGGTTTCTGCGTGAGGCCCGCGCTGCGGCGGCCATCGGCAACCCGCACATCATCCGCGTGCACGACTGTGACGTCACCGCCGACGGTCGCCCCTTCCTTGTGATGGAGCTCCTCGACGGCGAGGGGCTCGACGCGCTCCTCCGCCGCGAGCGGCGCCTCCCGCCGCAGCGCGCGGTGGCCCTCGCGCAGCAGATGCTCGACGGCCTCGGCGCCGCCCACGCCGCGGGCATCATTCACCGCGACATGAAGCCCGCCAACGTGTTCGTGCGCCAGACGCCCGACCCCGCGGTGCCCGAGTTCGTCACCGTGCTCGACTTCGGCATCAGCAAGATCGCCGACCCGTCGGGCTCGCAGCAGAACATCACGCAGACCGGCGCCGTCATCGGCACGCCCATCTACATGGCCCCCGAGCAGATCATGAGCCCCAAGGAGGTCGACCGCCGCGTCGACATCTACGCCACCGGGGTCATGGTGTACGAGATGCTCTCGGGGCGCCTCCCCTACGAGGGTTCGAACACCGCCGAGCTCATCGTGAAGGCCTGCACGGTGCCCCCGACGCCGCTGCGCGACGTGGCCCCCGACCTCCCCGCCGCCATCGTCGACGTGGTCGACCGCGCGATGGCGCGCGAGCCCTCGGCGCGCTGGCAGTCGGCCGCCGAGTTCGCCGACGCGCTCCGTCGCTCGCTCGGCGGAGGGCACGCGTTTCCCTCCGCGCCGCAGGGCTCCGGGCCCAACGGGTGGGCGCCCGCCAACCCCGTCGGCACACCGGTCACCGCGCTCCCTTCGACGTCTGCCACGCCCCTCACGGCCTTTCCCGCGACGTCTGCCGCGCCCCTCACGGCCTTTCCCGCGATGGCCGCTGCGCCGCCGCTCCCTTCGATGGCCACGCCCTCGCACTGGGGCGCCCTCGCGGCACCGGCCCCCGCCGCCTTCGCGCCCCCGCAGCCGCCTCGTCGCGCGCGCACGGCCCTCGTCGTCGGCGGCGTCATCGCCGCCCTCGCGGGCCTGTGCTGTATGGGCTCGCTGGCCGCGGGCTACTTCGCGACGAGCCAGCCCGACCCGGCCCCCGAGGAGCCCCCGGGCCCCCGCATGACCCCGCTCCCGACCCCCGCGCAGGAGATCGTGCCGACGGAGCATTCTCCCGCGCAGGCGCCGCAGATGGTGCCCATGAACGCCCCCGCGTCGCCGACCGCGCCGATGCCGCCCGGCGTATTCGTGACCGTCGACGAGCCGCAGGTGGTGGGGCTCATGGCGCCCGACGCCGTGCAGCGCGCGCTCACGGCGGCCACCCCCGCGATGGACCGCTGCCGCATCGCGACCGCCCAGACGGTCACCGTGCTCGCGATCGTGCAGGCCAACGGCCGCGTGGTGATCAACCGCCCCGCCGACGACAACGCGGGCGACCCCTCGGTGGCGCAGTGCGTGGGCAACCGCTTCGCGTCGCAGCAGGTCGACGCGGCCGGGTCCGGCGGCATCGTCACGTTCACGGCGCACCTCGCGCCGCGGTGAGGGCCTAGTTGCTCGTGGGGCGCACGACCTGCTCGCGGGGCGCGTTGGGGTCGATGTACCCGATGGCGTCTTGCGCGCGCTGAATGGTCGCGGCCGTGGAGGGCGTGAGGTGCCAGTGGGGGCGCACCTGGCCGTCGGCGTCGTCGTACCAGCGCACGAACATGAGCCACTCGCGCGACTGCAGGCGCGTCGAGCTGTTGCGCACGGTGTTGTAGCCCACCTCGCCCTCGGACACGCGCAGGTCGATGCGACGGTCTTCGGGCAGGGTGCCGCGGAGGGGCGCGCGCGTCGACACGGTGGTGAGGCGCATCGAGCCCGACGACGACGACTCGGAGCCCGAGGTGACCGTCTCGACGCGCACCACGGTGATCACGTCGGAGTTCTGCGCGAGCCCGTCGATCTGGCGCCGCCAGTCGGAGGCCACGCGGCCGCCGAGGTCTTCGACGTTCTCGACGTAGTCGACCGCGTCGTCGAAGAAGGCCGCGAGGTCGGGCGTGAAGGGCGCCGAGGCCACGTGGGTGGGGACCGTCGCGCGGGTCGACGAGCACGCCGCGCCCGCGAGGCAAAGGGTGAGCACGAGCAGCGGGCGAGCGTTCATCGACGGGAGCGGTAACATCGCCGCGGGCGCGCGTCGAGGGGCTTCACGGCCCATCGATCGCCGCGGGTAGAGAGGCCGCCTGCGCGTGTCTCG
>CANMAT010000613.1 GCA_947494865.1 Deltaproteobacteria bacterium | reverse complement strand
CACGCCGGGCACGGCAGCGGGTTCAGCCTCGCCAACCCGATGTACCGCGGCGCCCTCGAGGGCGTCGACGGCATGGTGCGCCCGCTCCTCGACGCCATCGTGGCGCGCCCCGCCATCGCCGACGAGCGCTGGCTCGTGGTGGTGTGCACCGACCACGGCGGCGCGGGCACCACGCACGGCCCCCTCAACGACGACAACTGGGACATCCCCCTCTTCGTCGCGGGCCCCACGGTGCGCCCGAGCCTCCCCAGCGGCTTCGTCTCGCACATGGACGTGCACCCCACCGTGATGCGCTTTCTCGGCGTCGCGGCGCCCGCCTCGTGGCGCCTCGAGAGCCGCGCGCTCGGCGTCGCCTACGAGGCCGCCTGCGACGACGGCACCGACGACGACCGCGACGGGCTCACCGACTGCGACGACCGCGACTGCCTCGCCGCCCCCGCCTGCGGCTGCGCGAGCGTCGACGCGGGCTCGCGCCTCGGGCGCGCCATCGCCGCGGGCACCACCGCGGGGGCCGCGCACCGGCTCACCGCCACCTGCGGCCGCGGGGCCTCGCCCGAGCGCCTCGTGCGCTGGACGGCGCCGCGCGCGGGCACCTTCACCTTCGACACCACCGGCTCCGGGCGCGACTTCGACACCGTGCTCTCGGTGCTGCGCGGCGGCTGCGAGGGCGTGCAGGTGGCCTGCAACGACGACGCGAGCGGCCCGCAGTCGGCCGTGCGCGTGGCCGTGACGGCGGGCGAGCGCCTGACGCTCCTCGTCGAGGGCAAAGACGCCGCGACGGGCCCGTGGCAGCTCAACGCCGAGGCCGTCGACGCCTGCCCCGACCGCGACCTCGCGAGCGCCACGGGCCCTTCGGTCGCGACGGGCGACGTGGGCGACACGGGGGGCACCCTCTTCGCGAGCTGCGCGCGCTCGGGGCGCGACGTGCTCCTGCGGTGGCGCGCCCCGTCGGCGGGCGCGTGGCGCTTCGACACCGCGGGCTCGGGCTACGACACCGTGCTGCACCTCCGCGACGGCGACTGCGCGGGCCCCGAGCTCGCGTGCGCCGACGACGTGGGCGCGGGCGACTACACCAGCCAGCTCACGGCCACGCTGCGCGCGGGCCAGGTGGTCACCGTGGTGGTCTCGGGCTTCAACGGTCGCCCCGAGGCCGCCGGGGCGCTCCCCGCGGGCGGCGTCGGGCGCTGGGTGCTCAACATCAACCGCTGACGTCGGCGCATCGCCCTTGTGCGAAGCCCCTTCGCGACGCTCACCACCGGTGGTGTGGGCGCGCACCGCGGGTGGTGAACGCCCCGGGGCGACGGCTCAATGCGCGTCGATGTAGCGCTGAAACGCGGCCGCCTGGGGCCCCGCGGGGTCGCGCAGAACGTACGTTCGCATGGTGCGCACCGCGTCGGCGGTCTGGCCTGCGGCCTGCTGCGCGCTCGCAAGCAACGCGAGCTCGCTGTGGGAGGTGGCCCGCCCGCGGAGCGCGGTGACGATGCACGCCTTGCGAGCGTCCTCGTCGAGCACCAACCTGTGGCACGCCTGCGCGCGCTGAACGGCCGTGAGCGTCTCGTCGGACGGTGTGCGCTGCGGGTGGGGCGCCGCGTCGGGGCGGCAGCGCGCGCGAAACGTCGCGAAGCTCTCGTCGTCGCGCGGGGCGTCGCACGATGACCGCGCGGGCGCCACCACCGCGCGCGGGAGCACCACGGACGGCGGCTCCACGGTGACGGTGGGCGGCGGCGCGGCGGTGTCAGCGGCAGGGGTGCCCCGCATCGCGTAGGCGCCACCGGCCAGGGCGGCGCAGGCGCCGAGGGCGACGGCGGCGAGCGCGCCCTTCGCGCGACCGGTGGCGGCCGGCGCGGCGGCGGCGATCTGCCGGGGCGGCGTGCGGTGCGGCGCTCCGCGCACGTCGGGCGTCGGGTCGAAGACGGCGGAGGCGCCCGTCGGCGCGGCGTCGCGCGGGGCCGCGGACCCCGACCGCGCGGTGGGGGCGGGCGCGGCGCCGAGCAGCGGGAGCAGGGCGTTGATGGCCTGCGCGGCGTCGGCGAAGCGCGCATCGGGGGCGCGCGCCACGCAGCGGGCGAACCACGCGTCGAAGCCCTGCGGGAGCCCCTGCGCGACGCCCAGCGCGCGGGCGCGGTCGCTCGCGGCCTCGAGGGGGGCGTCGGTGAACTCGTCGCGGAGCGCCGCGAGGTTGATGCCCTCACCGCCCGCGTTGGCTGCGCGCCAGTAGGGGCGCCCCGTGAGGCAATGGAACGCGATGAGCCCCAGGGGCCACACGTCGGTCGCGGGGCGCAGGGCGGCGCCCTGGAGGGCCTGCTCGGGGGCCGTCCAGAGGGGCGCGGTGCGGGTGGTCGCGGTGTCGTGCGCGGCGACCACCGCGGCGAGGCCGAAGTCGAGCACCTTGACCGTGAAGGGCATGGCCTCGGGGCGCGCCGCGGCCACGAAGAGCTTCGCGGGCGCGAGGGCGCCGTGCACGATGCCCGCGGCGTGGGCGCGCCCGAGGGCGTCGGCGAGCTGGTCGAAGATGTCGCGCACCTGCGAGGGGGGAAGGGCTCCCCAGCGCTCGACGAGCTTCGCGAGGTCGTCGCCGTCGAGCATCTCCATGGCGAGCCAGGGGATGCCCGTCGCGTCGTCGACGCCCGCGGCCGACACCTCGACCACGTGGCCGCTGCCGATCTGCGCGCCGACGCGGGCCTCGCGCAGAAAACGCTCGCGGTGCTGCGCGCTCGCCACGAGCTGCGGGGGCAGCACCTTGAGCGCGCGGCGCTGCCCTGTCGACAGCTGCGCGACGAGGTACACGGCCCCGGTGGCCCCCTCGGCGAGCAGGCGGCCGACGCGAAAGTCGCGCGCAAAGGTCGATCCCGGTGCGAGCTGCCGAAGCGCCGTCATGGTGCGACGAAGTGAGACTGCGTTTGCCGGGCGGCGTCAAGCCCGCAGCGGCGCCCCGGCGGAGGGCGTTGGAGCGCGGCCACGTACCGCTGTACCGTCGCGCGGGTGAAGCACATCCTCGTGGTCGACGACGACCCCCACCTGCGCGACGTGGTGGTGTACGCGCTGCAGCGCGAGGGTCACGGGGTGACCGCCGTGCACGACGGCCGCGCGGCCCTCGACGCCCTCCTGGGGCCTTCGTGCAAGCACTTCGACCTCGTGGTGCTCGACATCCTCATGCCCGAGCTCGACGGCCTCGAGGTGTGCCGCAGGCTCCGCGCGTCGCAGCGCGCGCACCTCCCGGTGGTGTTTCTGTCGTCGCGCGACGAGGAGATCGACAAGGTGCTCGGCCTCGAGATGGGCGGCGACGACTACGTCACCAAGCCCTTCTCTCCGCGCGAGCTGGCCGCGCGCGTGAAGGCCGTGCTGCGCCGCGCCGACCTCGTGACCGCGAGCGCCGCGCAGCCCCCCGCCGACGCGCCGAAGCCCCTGCGCGTGGGCCCCGTGCTGCTCGACGTGGCCCGCCACGAGGTGCGCTGCCTCGACGTGGCGCTCAAGCTCACGGTGACCGAGTTCGGCCTCCTCGCGGCCCTCATGGAGCGGCCGGGCACGGTGCTCTCGCGCGCACAGCTTATGGAGCGCGCCTACGCGTACGACAACCTCATCACCGAGCGCACCATTGACACCCACGTGAAGCGCGTACGAAAGAAGTTTCGCGACGCGGGCCACGACCCCATCGAGACCGTGCACGGGGTCGGTTACAAGCTCCGCGACGTGTGAACGCGCGGGGCGCACCGGTGAATAGACGGT
>CANMAT010000612.1 GCA_947494865.1 Deltaproteobacteria bacterium | reverse complement strand
GTGAGGGCGGCGCGCTCGGTGATCTCGAGCACCACGCGCCCGGCGAAGGCCGAGAGGGGCGCCTCGGGCGCGAAGAGGTCGTCGTCGTCGAGGGAGCTCGGGTGCAGGTTGACCAGCACCATGAGGTCGTCGGCGCTGTCGCGGAGCATCGTGGCGACGCGCGCGCGAATGAAGCGGTCGAGCGACTGCGACTGCGAGAGGCGCTCGGCGAGCTCGACGAAGGCGCCGCCGTGGGGCACCGAGGGCTCGCGCGTTCGCACGAGGCACTCGTACGCGTACACGTTGCGCAGCGGGGCCGACACGACGGGCTGCATGGCCATCCACAGGCCGTCGACGGCGCGGTCGTAGCGGGTCTGGAGCTCGGCGAGCGCGGGGTCGGGGGGCGGCGCGAGCGACGCCGGCGGCGCGTGGGCGCGGTGATAGGCCACGGCGTCGTGGAGGTTTCTCGAGATCTCGCGCGGCTCGCAGGGCTTGCGAATGAAGCGAAAGATGCCCCCCTCGTTCACGGCCTTGATGGCCGTCTCGAGGCTCTGCTCGCCCGTCATGAGAATGCGCACCACCTCGGGGCGGTCGCGGCGAAGCTGGCCGAGAAACTCCGAGCCTCGGGTGCCCGGCATGATCTCGTCGGCCACCACGACCTCAAACGTATGGTCGGCGAGAAGCTCCTGCGCCTCGGCCGCCGAGTTGGCGGTCTTCACTTCGAAGGGCTCGCGCGACAGCCATCGGCGCATCGACGTGGTGATGTTGGGGTCGTCGTCGACGAAGAGGATCCTCGCGTGGGTGGGCGTCGCGGCGGGCAGCGTCTCGGTCGTCATGCTCATGAGAGCCTCGCACAGGTTACCAACGGCGCGCGAGGGGATGACGTGAGGTCGGGTCACACAAGAAGTTGTAAATTCGTACGGTCGGCGCGCTCCCGGTGGCTGTATCGTCCGGCACAATGTCCCTCCAGGGTCCTGTGCTCCCCACCGCGGCGCCCACCGCGACCCGCCGCAGGCCCCACCTGCGGTGGACCGACGCGACGGGCCCCCACGCCGCCACCCTCGACGGCCGCGCCGTCGCGGGCTCCGCGCCCGGCGCCGAGATCCTCGTCGCCGACCCGGCCGTGTCGCGCCTCCACGTCGAGCTCGAGGCCCGCGACGACGGCGTGTGGGCGCGCGACCTCGGCAGCCGCAACGGCACCTTCGTAGAAGGTGTTCTGGTGCAGTCTGCGCGGGTGCCCGACGGGGGCCGCGTGCAGGTGGGCTCGACGGCCTTCACCGTGAGCTACGAGCCCACCCCCACCCCCGTCGACCTCTGGCCCGGCGAGCGCTTCGGCCCCCTCGTGGGCCGCTCGGTGGCCATGCGCGAGCTCTTCGCGCGCCTCGCGCGCCTCGCGCCCACCGACGCCGCGGTGCTCCTCTCCGGCGAGCCGGGCACGGGCAAGCGCCTCGTGGCCGAGGCCCTCCACGCCGCCTCTGCGCGCGCGAGCGGCCCCTTCGTCGAGGTCGAGTGCGGCGCCCTCTCCGAAGACCGCCTCGCGGCCGACCTCTTCGGCCTGCCCGACAGCGCCCACACGGGCGCCCTCGAGGCCGCCGCGGGGGGCACGCTCCTCCTCGACGCCGTGAGCGAGCTCCCGCTGGCGCTGCAGGCGCGCCTGCTCCGGGCCCTCGACGCGCGCACCTTCGACCTCCGCCTCGTGGCCGCCGCGCACCGCGACCTCCGCGCGATGGTCAACGCCGGTGCCTTCCGCGAAGACCTCTACGCCCGCCTCGCGGTGGCCCCCATCACGCTGAGCCCCCTGCGCGAGCGCGTCGAAGACATCCCCCTCCTGGCGCAGCATTTTCTCCCCCGCGGCGCCGCCGGGGCCCTCACGCCCGAGCGCGTGCGCGAGCTCCTCTCGCGCCCGTGGCCCGGCAACCTGCGCGAGCTGCGCGCCTTCGTCGCGCGCTTCGCGCCCGCGCCCGCGCCCCTCCGCGACGCCGCCGACGGCGCCTCGGCCGTCGACCTCGACGCGCCCTTCGAAGCCCAGCGCGCCCGCTGCGTCGACCGCTTCGAGCGCGCGTACCTCACGGGCCTCCTGGCTCGCCACGGCGGCGACCTCGACGCCGTCGCGCGGGGCGCGGGGCTCGACCGCGCGCACGTCCGTCGGCTCATGCGAAAGCACGACCTCGACGGTGCGACGATTGACGACGGCCCCGCCGCGGCGTTACTCCGCGAGCCATGAGCGACACCCCCGCGAAGCCGACGCACGGCCACGAGCCCGACGCGCCCCTCGATGTGCGCGAGCGCGGCGCCCCCCTCAACGGTGAAGCCCAGTACAGCGACCGCAGGCTGTTCATGCAGCTCCTGGTGTTCGAGTGCGCGGGCGACCCGGCGGCGATGGTGGCCGCCCTCGACGCCTCGCTGCGCGACGCGGGCGTCCCGTCGGTGATCTACGAAGACGCCAACAACCCCCGCGGCATCGCGGTGCTCACCTGGTCGGAAGACCCCGCCCATTTCGTGCGCGCGGTGCGCCCCCACCTGGCGCGCGAGGGCCTCACGCTGCGGCCCGAGTTCACCATGCTGGCGCGCACGTACAGCTCGGGCTTCGAGAGCGACCTCAACTTCTGGCTCCTCGAGCGCCCCGTGAAGACGGTGCTCAACGACGCGTGGAACTGGGCGGTGTGGTACCCCCTGCGCCGCAAGGGGGCCTTCAACCGCCTCGAGCCCCGCGAGCAGGGCGCCATTCTGCGCGAGCACGGCACCATCGGGCACCGCTACGGCAGCGTCGACCTCGCCCACGACATTCGCCTCGCGTGTCACGGCCTCGACGCCAACGACAACGAGTTCGTGATCGGCCTCGTCGGGCGCGAGCTGTTCCCGCTCTCGCACGTGGTCCAGTCGATGCGAAAGACCCGGCAGACCGCCGAGTTCATGGAGCACATGGGGCCCTTCTTCGTCGGCCACGCGGTGTGGCGCAACGGATAGGGCTTTCGGCGGCGCGACGGCTTCGACTACACTCGCGCGCCGTTCTCAAACAGTATTTCGCAGGGGAGTTTCCGATGCACGAAGAAGACATGGCCATTCTCAAGTCTCTCGTGGTGGTGGCCTGGGTCGACGGTCGTATCGCGGGCGAGGAGCGGGAGCACATCGAGGCGCTCATCAACGCCTTCGGCGCGAGCGACACCGAGGCCGAGCAGGTGCGCGAGTTCGCCAGCACGCCTCGCACGCTCGGAGACATTCCGATCACCGACCTGTCGGCCGACGACCGCCGCACGCTGCTCAATCACGCCGTGGTGCTCACCTACATCGACGGCGAGCAGAGCACCGAAGAGAAGGCACTCATCGGCGATCTGCGCGACACGCTGCGCATCCCCGAGGCCGAGGCATCACGCATCATCGAGGCCGCCGAGGCCCGCGTGAAGCGCCTGCTCCAGCTCAGCGCCTGATTCGCCCTCCGTCCCCCTCACCCGGCAGCGATGTTTCAGCGCCCCGCGGCGGCCCCCAAGAAGCGCGGGTGGTGGCCCTTCGGCTGAGCGCCGCGCGATGCGTCAGCGCCCCACGGCGAGCTGGTCTTCGAGAAAGGTGAACATCCTCGTCCACGTGCGAACCTGGTCGCTGCGCTGCATCCCCGCGCCGTGGCCGACGTTGCGCTCCATGTAGAAGTAGATGGGCGCGGCGCCCGCCTGGGCGTCTTGGAGGCGCGCGGCGAACTTCGTCGAGTGGCCCCAGAACACGCGCGTGTCGTGGTCGGCGGTGCTCACCCACACC
>CANMAT010000611.1 GCA_947494865.1 Deltaproteobacteria bacterium | reverse complement strand
GCCATCGGGGGCAATCAGTCCGTTCCTGCATCTGCGGGTGTGGGAAGTCCCGTCAACGCCGACGCCGCGCGAATCATATCTCCGCATCTGCGCCCGCTGGCAAGCGTCGCGCAACGTCGATGGCCCAGCGGCGGCTCCGGTGATTCTTGACACGCTGTCGCGCGCCAACCTAGAACCGACGTAGTTTCACAGCATTTCGCATGTGGAGCACCTGGCGGGCCGCGGAGCCTCTGCGTCGCCCCATCGAGGAGGATCGGTCGTGCCCAATACGTTGTTCGTGGTCGACGACAGCGCCACCATGCGAAAGGTGTTTGAGCTCACCTTCGCGGGTGAAGACGTCACTGTGGTTACCCACGATGGCACCGACGGTGTGATGGCGAAGCTGCGTGAGGTTCGGCCTCAGGCAGCCATCGTCGACGTAGCGCTCGGCGCGCAGTCTACGGGCTACGACCTCGTGCGCAGCATCCGCGCCGAGTCCTCCATCGGCTCCATTCCGATCTACCTTCTCTACTCCGAGCACTCGCCCCTCGACGAATCGTCGGCGCGCTCCTGCGGCGCGCTCGGCGCCATCGTGAAGCCCTTCGAAACCCAGGTGCTCATCGACAAGGTGCGCCAGGCGCTCGCCACGGGCGCCAAGGGGACCATCACGGCCACCACGGGCAACGTCACCGCGCCCTTCGGCAACCCGCAGGCGTCGCCGACTCCCGTGAACGTCATTCCCCCTGCCCCGGCGAAGCCCGCCGAGCCCGTGGGGTTCTCGGCGCCGCGTCCGGGCGGCATCCTCGGCGGCATCGCACCGAAGGTTCCGACGGGGCCCACGGCGACGCAGAAGCCCCTCGCGACGCCAGCCGGGGCCACGTCGTCCGGTGCCTTCGGCAACCCCGTCGCGCGCCCCCCGCTGCCCCCCGCGGCGCGCCCCGTCGCGCCCCCGCCCGCTGCTCCCGCCGCACCCGTCGCGCTCAAGCGCCCTGCCCCGGCGGCGCCCGCCGTGGCCATCATCGACGACGAGATTCAGTTCGAGGCGCCCGCCGAGAAGCCCGCCCCGAAGGCTACCGAGCCCGTTGCCGAGAAGCCCGCGGTGAGCGTTCACGAGAAGGTCACGGCCCCCGTGCTCCCGCCCGCCGCCGACGCGCTCGTGCACGCGGTCTCGCACGCGGTCGAGCAGCGCGTCGCGGGCCTCGGCCTCACGCCCGCGCAGGTCGAGGCCGTCACGGCGCTCACCCGCGATGTGGTCGAGCGCGTGGTGTGGGAGGTCGTCCCCCAGCTCGCCGAGACGATGATCCGTGAAGAGCTCAAGCGCCTCACCGCCGACTGAACGCCCCCGCAGCCCTCCCGCCTCCGCTCCGCCTCTCCCTCGCTCCCCCCGTCCCCGTAGATCCGCTTCCGTCCGCCGAGCGCGTACGACGAGGTGCCACGCTCGCCTCGCGGCGCGTCCGCGCGCTCGGCCACCTCTCATCCCGCCGCGCCGCTCGCACGCCCCGGCTTCCCGAGCCGCGCCATCCCTTTCACGCGGCCACGATCAATACGTTCCAAAAAACCTTTAAGTTCAATACCTTATACGAAATAGTTGGGATACATAGTGATGTATGAGCACGAGGTAGAGTTCATCGTTTATGCTAGCTACTGCTCGGCCTATCTTATTGTTTTTATTATGTAATTTGCCGTATTGTGCGGGTGTGTGTTTGTTTGGCTTGATCGCTTGACGGCGTGCACGCGGTCGGCCCCATTGGGGGAACGCGTCACATACTGGCGCTGTGCGACGGGCGCGCGTTACGTCGTGGCCCGTGGGTGCACTCTTCGAAGTCGTGGCGCCGTCATCGGAGCGAGGCGCGCGCTTCGACCTCGGGCTCCAGCGACTGCGGAGCCCCACCGCGGTGGGGCGCGTCCACCTCGCGATGCACGCCACGGCGACCGGCGCCGTCGGGGTCGTGCGCGAGGTCGAGGCGCCGCGTGACCCGGCCCTCGACGCGCGGCTCGGCGCCCTCGGCGACGCGCTGATCGCCGTTCGCGACCCTGCGTTCGTGCGCCTCCTGCGCATCGCGCGATCGGTCGAGGGCTCCACGCTGGGCGTCGTGTGCGAGTACGTCGAAGGGCGCCCCGGGCAGAGCCCCAGCGAGTCGTCGGTGCGCGCCCGCGCGGTCCGCTCGGCGGGCGTCGCGCTCGTCGACGCGCTTGGGCGACTCGCGACGGAGCACCGCCTCGCCCACGGCGCGATCAAGCCGTCGAACCTCCTCCTCGGCGCGCTCGGCCCCACCGGCGCCGCGATGCCCGTGCGCGTCTTCGACCTCGGCGTCGGAGCCCTCGGGCGCGCGCTCACCGAGCGCCAGGCTGGCCCCGCGCCGCCCGCCTCCCTCGACGCCGCGTTCGCCCCCGCCGAAGGGGTCTCGCGCCTCGGCGGCGGCGTGCTCTGCACCGCCACCACGTGGGGCGCGCCGGGCTACGTACCCATCGGACACTTCGCCGCCGCCGCGCCCCCGTCGGCGGGCACCGACCTCTTCGGCGCGCTCGTGTCGCTGTGGGAGCTGCTCACCCACGCGCCCCTGGTCTCCCTTCGATCGGCCCCCGACGACGCGCCGTGGGCCGCGCGCGCCACCCGCCTCGCGCTCTCGGCCGACGCCTGGCTCGCGGGCTTCGTCGACGACCGCGCGCGCCGCGACGGGCTCCGCACCTCGCTCACGGCCGCCATGCCCGACGCGCACGCGGGCGCCATCGGCAACTGGGTCGACCTCTTCGACCAGTGCATCGCGCAGGGGGCGGCGGACCCCGCGAGCCTCGACGCGCTGGCGCTCCGCGCCTCGCTGGCCGCGCTGCCCGACCCGCACGCCACGGCCTCGACGCTCCCCGTGGTGACCTTCGAAGACCCAGACGGCGCGCTGCTCCCGACGGTGATCTCGCTCGAGCCCGGGCGCGAGTACCGCGCCGAGGTGGTGCTCGACTACTTCAGCGGCGAGGCCGAGGCCGAGGCGAGCGCGCGCACGCTGCGCTTTCGCCACGTCTCGATGCTCGGCGAGGGCGCCATGGGCAGCGTGCACCGCGTCGACATCGTGCGCGCCGGAGAGGCCCCCCTCGCGGCCGCGCTCAAGCTCGCCGTCGACGACTCGGTGCACAACCGCGACGCCCTCCTGCGCGAGGCCCACGTGCTGCGCGCGCAGCGCCTCGACGGCGTGGCGCAGTTTCTCGCGCTGCTGGAGCTCCCAGGGCGCTCCCTCGCGCTGCTCATGTCGTTTCAGCCGGGCCGCGCCCTCGACGCGATCCTCGGCGCGCGCAGGCTGAGCGCCGCCGAGGCGCTCGCCCTGGGCCGTCGGCTGCTGGGTACGCTCGTGGCGCTGCATGCCGACGTGCGCCCCGACGACCCCGCCGAGGTGGTGCACGGAGACATCAAGCCCGGCAACGTGATGGTGCCCCTCGACGCGCACGAGAAGCCCGACTTCGGGGCCGCGGTGCTCATCGATTTCGGCGTGTCGCGCCTGCGCCTGCGCCTCGCCGCGCCCCCGAGCGAGACCACCGACCGCGGCGGCGCGCAGGTGCTGGGCGGCACCACGGGCTACATGCCCCTCGGGCATCTTCAGCGCGGCGCGACGCCCGCGTCGGACGTGTTCGCCGTCGCCGCGGTGCTCTACGAGGCGCTCACGGGGCGCATGCCCTGGGCCGTGCCCAACGCCGATCGTCTGAGCCCCTTCGGCCTCGCGTTCGCGACCGAGAAGGCCATGCGCGAGCGCGACGCGCCCGCCGTGAGCTGGCG
>CANMAT010000610.1 GCA_947494865.1 Deltaproteobacteria bacterium | reverse complement strand
GGCGTGGAGCCGTCGGAGGTCGCGTCGGAGAAGCCCGCGTCGGGGCGGCACCCGCCGTCGGCGAGCAGGCCCCCGTCGCCGCACGTGACGGGCCCCGGCGGGAGCGCGCCCATGTCGGTGACCGCGGTCACGTCGTCGATGGGCGCGAGCCCGCTGTCGAGGAGGGCCTCGGTGTTGGTCGCGCAGCTCGCGACGAGGGGGAGCACGAGCGAGAGGGAGGCGCGGAGCCGACGCGATCGCATGGGAGCGCCACGCTACCGCAGGCGAACACCGCGCGTCTCGCACGCGATGTTCGACGAAGCCTACTGGCGCACGCCGGTGGTCTTCTGGGCGTCTTCGATGGCGGTGTACTCGCGCTCGAACATCACGCGCTGCTCGGTCACGATCTGGAGGTTCTTCTCGTTCATGTCGGTGGGCTCGGCGCGGCCGAGGTCCCACATCTGGCGGCCGATCTCCGAGAGCTGGTCGCAGATGTCGCTGAGAAGCTGCAGGCTGCGCGTGCGGCGGTCTTGCCCGGCGTAGTTGTCGGCGTAGGTCTTGAAGACCTCGTTGGCCGCGCCGCCGAGGTTGCCCTGCAGGTCGGCGAAGCGCGTGGTCTGCCGCGCCTTGCGAATCTCGTCGAGCTCGGTGCGGTACGTCGCGAGGCTCTCTTCAACGATCTGAATGTTCTGATCGTTGTAGTCGGTGCGCAGGCGCTGCTCGCGCAGGGTCTTCATGCGATCTTGAATCTGCGTGAGGTTGTCGATCATGCGCTGAATGAGCGCCGGGCGGCGCGTGAGGCGCGACTTGCCCGCGAAGTGCGTGTCGTACAGCTTGAACTGCCCGTTGGCGCACTCGGCGAGGGTGCCAGCCTGCTCGTCGGTGGTGCCCATGCCGCGGGCCTCCACGATCTCGCCGCGCTCGGTGGTGTACATCTGAATGTTGTCGGCCACGAGCTTGATGTCTTCGGCGGTGCCGTGGCCCGGCGGAATGGTGGGCGCGAGCTCCTTCATGGCGTCGCCGACGCGCTCGAGGTCGTCGATCATCTCGGCGAGAACGCCGAGGTCGCGCGTGTTGCGGGCCTTGCCGGCGAAGTGCCGGTGGTACATCGCGAACACCAGGTTGGCTTGCGTGCGGAGGGCGTCGAAGTCTTCGAAGTCGGGGCCGAGGCTCTTGACGCGCATGATCTCTTTGCGCTCGGTCTCGTAGATCTGGAGGCTCTGCTTCACCGTGTCGCGCAGCTGCCCGAACTCGGACGCGGGCACCGAGCGCTGGATGCGCTCGAGGTCGCCCTGCACGCGCTTCATGCGGGCGGTGATGTCGTTGAGCACCGAGAGGTCGCGCGTGACGCGCGATTGCCCCGCGAAGCGGGCATCATACTCGGCACCGATCTGGTCGATCTGGTCGCGGATCGTTCGAAGGCTCGGGGTCTGTGTCGCCATATGGGGCGCGGAGACTACTTCTTACCCCACGCGGGAAGCAAACCCCACCGACGCTTCGGCGGAGCACTTTCGTCGGGCGCGATCGACGCGCGTGCGTACTCCTTCGCCCGCTCGCGCTCGCCGCGCTCCCCCTCGGGGCGGAAGCGAATGTTGGTGAACCGATCGGGGTATTTGCCCCGCACGGTGGAATAAAAAGCCCTGATGCGCTCGACGTCGGCCTCGAGGTTTTCGCCGGGCACGAAGGCGTCGCCGACGCCGCCGCGCTTGCGGCCGTAGTCGAGGTAGCCGAGCGCGATGGGCACCTGCGCGCCGCGCGCCACCCAGTAGAAGCCCGACTTCCAATACGAGGTGGAGCCGCGCGTCCCCTCGGGGGCGATCACCAGCACCATCGACTCGCGCTGTTGAAACATCTGCACGAGCTGCTGCACCTGATCGAGCTTGGCGCGACGGTCGATGGCCACGCCGCCGAGCGCGCGGAAGAACCACCCGAAGCGCCCCTCGAAGAGCGTGTGCTTGCCCGCCCAGCACGCGTCGATGCCGAGCACCCACGCCACGCCGAGCGTCACCGGGAGGTCCCAGTTCGTCGTGTGCGGCGCGGCGATGATCACGTACCGCGGCGTGGTGGGCGCGGCGCCCTCGACGTCCCACCCGAGCATGTCGAGGGTGGCGCGTCCGATCCAATACTTCAGAGACCTTCCAGCGATCTGCACGTCGGGCCTGAGGCTCCTCTCCGACAATTCTTGTCGAAAGCGGCGCGACTCTAGCCGAAGCTCGCGGCCCCCAAGGCAGCAGAAATGCCTGCGTCATAAGCTTTTCTCGCAACGCGCCGCGCCACGATTGACGGTGTATGTCACGCGGCGGGGCGGCGTTGCTGGACAGGGGCCGTGGCTCGGATACGGTGCGCTCGAGGTTCACCCCTGTGGAAGACACCGACGTCACGCTCCGCCGCCCTGTACGCCCTGAAGATCAGAACCCGCGCCTGTGGCACGCCGACGGGTGGACCGCGCGCGTGGTGAAGAACATCGACGACGACGGCTGGGCCGTCGAGATGACACAAGACGGCGAGTCGGAGCCGTCGCTCGTGGGCCCGTGGACGATGGGCCGCGACAAGAAGAACCCCAAGCCCCTCGATCAGACGGCCTTCGCCACGCTGGTGAAGACGGTGACCGAGGTGCTCCAGCGGCACGCGCACCAGCGGCGCGCGATGCTCCACCGCAGCACGACGGTGCCGCACCCCGACGGGGCCGTGCGCGTCGACCTCGACGTGGTGCCCGACGAAGACGACCCCCACGCGTACCTCACCGCGTGGGACGAGGCGGGCGAGCGCGTCGCGAAGGTGCGCGTGATGCCCAACTGGAAGCTCACGCCCGAGTCGGCCCGCCGCTGGGTCGATCGCGCCTACAAAGAGCCCTGAAAGGGCTCACATGCTGGGCGTCGGGATGATGCACCCGCGGCGCGGCGGCGCGCGGTCGAGGCGGTAGAAGCCCGGCACCGACGTGATCTTGCCGATGTCGTCGGCGAACATCGTACAGATCAAATACACGATGGACATGAGCAGCAGCGGGAGGAACCCGAGCGAGCGCTCGTTGCCCGCGGTCTTCTTCACCGTGTTGTGGTTTCGCTTCACCCGAAACTGCATGAGATCGCCGCGAGAATGGTCCCGATCGCCCCCGGCGCGCAAGACGGGGAATGTTCCCGCGTCACGGCACACGGAGCGAGCGCGTTGTCACCGCGCACGCACCTGCGCGACACTGCGCGGCAGGTGGTTCAAGGTCCGTTGCGTAACTCCCCTCGCTCGCAGTCTTCGTTGTGTGTGTTCCTCGCGGCGCTCTCGCTCGCCGCCCCGTCGGCCGCGCAGCCGCGCCGCGCTCCGCCGCGCCGCACGGCCCCCGCGCGCCGCGCGCCCCCTCCCCCGCCTCCTCCGCCGCCGCCCGTCGAAGACACCGAACCCCTCTTCGCGCCGCGCCGCCCGGCGCCCTCCGATCCCTTCAGCAGCAGCGCGCCCGCGGAGCCCGTCGCGGCTCCCCCCGAGGCGCCCTCCGACGACGCGCACCACCCCCTCGTCGACGTCGAGGTGCAGTACCGCCTCACCTCGCGCACCCTCACCTGGGACGCCGACACGATGCGCGCCTTTCGCCCCTACAACCTCGACGTGGCCTCGGCCGCGCGGGTGAGCGGCGAGTTCTATCCGCTGCGCCTCGTGACGCAGGGGGCGCTCTCGCACCTGGGCCTCACGGGGTCGTTCTCGACGGCCTTCGCGCTCGACTCGATCGACGCGCGCGGGCGCCGCTTCGAGACCACCCTGTACGACGCCTCGCTGGGCCTGCG
>CANMAT010000609.1 GCA_947494865.1 Deltaproteobacteria bacterium | reverse complement strand
GCCTTCGCGCCGCTCTCCACCCGCTGCGGGCACTTCGTCGACGAGGCGGGGCGCACGGTCGTTCTCACGGGCGTCAACGCGCGCGTCGACGGCGTGTTCGACGTGGCGCTCGACATGGGGCGCGCGCCCCTCGAGAGCATCCCCGGCTTTACGATCGACGACGCGCGCGCGATGCGGGCGATGGGGTTCAACACCCTGCGCCTGCCGATCCAGTGGTCGGGCGTCGAGCCCACCGAGGCGGGCGGCTTCGACGGGGCCTACCTCGACCGCGTCGCCGCCGTGGTGGCCCTCTGCCGCGAGGCTGGCCTCTACGTGCTCATCGACTGGCATCAAGACGCCTACTCGAAAGAGATCGGCGAAGACGGCGCGCCGCGCTGGGCCATCGTGCCCGCGCCCGAGCGGCTCCTGTCGGGGCCGCTCACCGACCTCATCGAGCGCCGAACGTCGCGCCAGGTGCTGCGCGCGTTCGAAACCTTCTTCGGCGACGGGGCCGACGGCGATCGCCTGCGCGAGCGCTTCTCGCGCGCGGCGGCCCACGTGGCGGCGCGCTTCGCGGGCGATCGCACCGTGGTGGGCTACGAGACCTACAACGAGCCCATCGGCAGCGACGATCAGGTGCTGCGCGTCAACCTCGCGGCGGCGCGGGCGATGCGGGCGGCCGACCCGGGGCACCTCGTGGTCTTCGAACCGAACGTGACGCAGCGGCAGTTCGTCAATCGCGCGTCGGTGCCCGCCGAGCCCTTCGCCGTCGCGGGCGGCGTCTACGCGCCGCACACGTACCAGCTCGCGTTCGTGTCGACGCCCGCGCAGCTCATGACGTTTACCCTCGAGACGCTCGAAGGCTCCGTGGCGAGCGCGCGCGACGAGGCCCGCGCGTGGGGCACTCCGCTGCTCATCACCGAGTGGGGCTACGACCCGCGGGGCATCCGCGCCGACGACTACTACGAAGTGCAGCAGACCCTTCAAGAGCGCTACATGGCGAGCGCGATGGTGTGGCTCTGGAAGGAGGACTCGCAGGACTCCTGGGGCCTCCACGACTACGACCCCGCCACGCACCGCTGGACGATGCGCGCCAACATGCGCCGACGCCTCGCGCGGGTGCGCCCCGAGGCCGTCGCGGGACTCCCCACGCGCTACGGCTACGACCGCGCCGCGCGAAGGTTTACGCTGGAGTACACGGGCAGCGCGGCGGTCACCGCGCCCACGCGGCTGTACGTTCCCGCCGCCGAAGACTTCGCCGCAAGCTACGCGGTGACGTGCGACGGGCGCGCGGTGACCGTCACCCGCGACGCGGTCACGGGCGTGATCGAGGTGCCCTGCGCGGGCGTCGGCGCGCACTCCGTCACGGTGACGGCGCGGTAGAACCTACTCGCGCCCGAGCTCGGCCACCACGGCCATGAAGTGCCGCTCGATGCGGGGCTCGCGCTCGCGCTCGAGCATGGCGGCGTAGCGGTCGCGCGCGCGCACCAGGGCGGCCTGCGCGTCGCCGTCGGCGCTGGCGTCGTCGACCACGCGAACGGGCGCGTCGTCGCCGCCGGCGGGGCGCCGCAGGCCGATGGCGAGCATCACGTCGACGGCGGCGCGCGACTCCTCGTCGGGGTAGCGCGCGTCGGCGGCGCGGGCGAGGGGCACGAGCTCGTTGCGAAAGGCCGCGCAGGCGCGCGTGTGCGCCGCCGTGAGCGACCACCCGTCGTGGGCGCCGATGAGGGCGGGGCACCGCGCGTCGAGGCCCCACGACACGAACGCGCGCTGGTACGCGGGGTCGACGCGCAGGAGGGTGTCGGTGAGGGGCTCGACGCGGCCGTCGTCGGCGGCGCGGGCGGCGTTGCGCTCCCAGCGCATGGCGAACCACGCGATGCGGGCGGCGCGGGTGGCGTACCAGGGGCCGTCGGCGCCGAGGCCGTGGCGGCGGGCGATCTCGGTGAGCGGCGCGCGGGCGTCGCCGAGGTTGGCGAGAAAGCGCTCCGTGGCCCGCGCGCGCAGCGCCAGGGCGGGCTCGCGCGCGTGCCCCGTGGCCTCGCCGAGAACCTCTTGAAAGCGCTGCCGCGCGTCGGCGAGGCGCGCCGCGTCGCCCGACACCGCGCTGCGCGACCACCACGCCCACGCGCGCATCACCTCGGCCTCGGCCGCGGGCGCGGGGCGCGCGAGGTCGCGGCGGTGCGCGTCGAGCACGGCGCGCTCGTCGTAGGTGAGGTGCGCGAGCCCCGTCGGCCACGCCGGCGTGCGGTGCGACAGCGGGAAGAAGAGGGCCGCCAGCAGCGCCACGATGCCGGCGAACACGCCGGGGGGCACGTCGTACCGAAGGGCTTCGCGGGGGCGCATCGAAGCCCGCGACTGTACACCGGGGCGACCGCGTGTACAGTGCGCGCCGCGATGGCACACGAGCACGACGACCACAGCGACGACGAGTACGACGACGAGGGCGAGGCCGTCGAGGTAGACCACGCCGCGATCGCCGAGGCGCTGCACGGCGCCGTCGAGCGCGGCGAGAAGGTGCAGATCACCCGCGCGGGCATGGCCCACGAGGTGTGGAACTGCTTCCCCCTCGTGGTGAGCGACGACTACGTGCTCGTGCGCACGCTGCACGAGTTTGCGCTCGACGGGTACGCCGTGATGCGCCTGCGCGACGTCACCGACGTGAGCTCCGGCGAGCCCGAGCGCTTCTTCGAACGGGTGCTGCGCGCCGAGGGGATGCTCGAGCGCGTCACGGCCCCGCGGCCCGTGCTCCTGCGCTCGTGGCGCTCCGTCGTCGAGAGCGTGCGGGCCCACTACCGCTTCGCCATTCTCGAGTGCGAGGCCGCCGACGAGAACGACTTCGTGCTCGGCGAGGTGGCCAGCGTCGACGACGAGGCCGCGTTGGTGCACTACATCCAGGTCAACGGCACCCGCGAGGCCGAGGTCACGCGCGTGACGCTCGACGACCTCACCCTCGTGCGCTTCGACGAGCAGTATGTGAACCTCTTCGGCAAGTACGCCGTGGCCGACGACAAGCACTGAGCCGCATCACCCATGCGCGACGTGATCTCCCGCTCGGCCCTGGCGCAGTCGGCCCTCGTGCGCGCGGGCGAGGTCTCCGCCGAGGCGCTCACCCGCGCCTACCTCGACCGCATCGAGCGCCTGCAGCCGCGGTACCGCGCCTTCGTGCAGTGCGAGCCCGAGCGCGCCCTCGACGCCGCGCGCGCGCTCGACCGCCGCGGCCGCCGCGAGGCGCGGGGCCTCCTGTGGGCGCTCCCCACCGCGATGAAAGACCTGCACGCCACGCGGGGCACCTATCTGCGCCTCGGGTCGCGCGCCTTTCGCCACCTGTGGACGCCCTTCGACGACGAGACCGCCGCCGCCGTGCGCCGCGCGGGCATGGTGATCACCGGCAAGCTCGCCACGTCGGAGCTCGCCATTCTGCCCGTGATCGACACCGACCTGCAGCCCCCCACGCGCAACCCCTGGGACGACGCGCGCTACTCCGGCGGCTCGTCGGGCGGCTCGTCGGCGGCCCTCGCCGCCGGGATGCTCCCCCTCGCGGCGGCGAGCGACGGCGCGGGCTCCATTCGCATCCCCGCGGCCTTCTGCGGGCTCGTGGGGCACAAGCCTACGCGGGGCTTCGTGCCCAACCCCCACGCGCGCTTCGAAGCCCTCGCGCTGGCGGTCATCGGGCCCCACGCGCGCTGCGTCGACGACGCCGCCGCGCTGATCGACGCGCTCCGCGGCGGCCACCCCCGCGAGACGCTCTTCGACGCGGTTCAGCGCCCCGT
>CANMAT010000608.1 GCA_947494865.1 Deltaproteobacteria bacterium | reverse complement strand
GGCGCTGGCATCTTCAACACGCTCAACAGCATTCTCAAGAGCTGACCTCCGCCTGGGCGGGGGGCGGTCAATGTATGTCCGCGCGGGCGTTGCGACGCGCGCGGAGGGTGCATTAGGGTACGCGCCGCTCTCGTTGTGACGACGGGCGACGCGCGCGGCGTCGGCGCGCGCTGCGAGGGCCCCGGCGAGGTACACATGGCAAGCGTCAAGGCGTGGAAGTACGGCGACCCTTCGGCCCCTGAGTTTCCGAGCGATTTCGAGATCGTGAAGAAGGCCGTTCTGCAGGTTACCGACATCAAGACGAACCACAACAAGTACTACGGCATCGAGCTTCACAAGGGGCTGGTGAAGGGCAAGCCGACGTACCGTGTGTTCACCCACTACGGCCGCACCGACGACCTCGAGAACAACCCCGACGCGGGCCAGAAGGAGTGTCGCCACGCCGTGACCGAGGGCGAGGCGGGCGCCATCTACCAGACCATCTACGGCGAGAAGACCTCGCCGAAAAAGGGCTACAAAGAGCTCGCGCTCGCCTCGAGCAAGATCGGCTCGCAGAAGGCGCGCGGCACGTCGTCGGGCGAGCTCGACCGCAAGACGGTGCAGAAGCTCGCCGAGCAGAACGCGGCGCGCGGCATCGCCCCGGCGGTGAAGAAGACCAGCCTGCACCCGCAGGTGCAGAGCCTCATCGGGTACATCTACGCCGAGGCCACCGAGGCGCTCACGAGCACGGTGCAGGCGAAGATCACCGCGCAGGGCATCGAGACGCCGCTGGGCATTCTCACCCTCGGGCAGATCGAGAAGGGCGAAGACATCCTTCAAGACCTCTATACCCTCTTCAAGAAGGGCTCATCGAACCGCTCGAAGATGGAAGACCTCTCGAGCGACTTCTACACGTGCATCCCGCACCGCATCGGTCGAAGCCGCGCGGCGCTGGACAGCGCGGTGATCGCCACCCTCGACGACTTCAACACCAAGCAGGAGACCCTTCAGCTCATGAAGGACATGCTCCAGGTGAACGGCGACGGCGGCGGCGTGCTCTACGACTCGCAGGTCGAGGCCAAGTACGACGCGCTCAAGTGCCACGTGAACGCCCTCGACGCGGGCACCGACGAATACAGGCGCGTGGCCGACCACGTGATCAAGAGCCAGCTCAAGACGAAGGGCATCAAGGTGCTCAACGTGTACACGCTGCGGCGCGACAACGAGCACCAGGTGTTCACGGGAGAGATCGCGAACCAGCGACTCTTGTTTCACGGCTCGCGCATCAAAAACTGGGTGGGGATTCTGTCGCGCGGCATTCTCCTGCCGAAGATCGTGGTGAGCCTCGGGGTCAACCGCACCGACGCGGGCTGGCTCGGCAACGGCATCTACTTCGGCGACGCGTCGTGCACGAGCGCGGGGTACACCTCGCCGGGCAAGTTGGGCACGCGCTTCATGGCCCTCGCCAACGTGGCCCTCGGCGCCATGAAAGACTACACGAAGATCACCTACGGCATCACGGCGCCGCCCGCCGGCTACCACTCGTGCCACGGCGTGCGCGCGAAGGCGGGCGTGACGTCACAGTTCGCCGACGACGAGTATGTGATCTACGACTCGCGCCAGCAGCGCCTCGACTACCTCGTCGAGTTCAAGATGTGATTGCGGACAACGGCGCTCGACCCACGACGGCGCGAAGAGGAGCGGAGCGATGCAACAGGTGAAGGTGGTACTCGTCGACGTGAACCCGAAGATGGTCGCGGCGTGGCGAGAGGTGTTCGAAGATCACCCCGAGGTGTCGGTGGTGCAGGGCTCGATGCTCGACCAGAAGGTGAGCGCGTGGGTCTCTCCCACCAACGCGAAGGGCGAGATGGCCGGCGGCCTTGACGGGGTCATCAAGCGGCACTTCGGGCCGAAGATCCAGACGCGCGTGCAGTCTGAGATCTCGCGGCTCTACAAGGGCTCGATGCCCGTGGGCAGCGCGACCTGCGTCGAGACGGGCAGCGCCGTGCCGCGCTTCCTCATCTCGACCCCGTCGATGAGCGCGACGAGCGAGGACATCAGCGACACCCTCAACGTGGCGCTCACGTGCTCGGCGGCCTTTCAGATGGTTCAGATGCAGAACGCGAAGGAGCCTGGGAGCATCGCCTCGGTGGCCCTCCCGGGCCTCGGCACGGGCACCGGCCGCACGCCCGTCGAGATCTGCGCCGACCTCATGTGGACGGCGTACAACCTCTTTCTCAACAACAACTTCACGAGCTTCGCCGCGATGCGCGCCGCGCTCGAAGACGAGCTCGGCTCGCTGGGCAACAACCTCGCGCCGGGCGGCACCAAGGCCGCCAAGCCCGCGCCTGCGGTCGTCGCCCACGTCACGGGCAACGCGCCCGTCGGCCACGTGGCCAAGGGCCCGGTGATCCCCCCGAAGGCGGCGCCCGCGGCGCCCAAGCCGAAGGCGCTCGACGACTTCGACGACCACGAATGAAACAAGAGCACCCGCTGCGTCGCTGCGTAGCGGGTGCCTTTTGATCTCTACGAAGCTCTTCGAAGACGCGCCGTCGGGCGCTCAGCCGCGGCGGTCGGAGCGGGCGATGCGCGCGCGCACCCGCTCGTGGCGGCCGTCGTGGCGCACGGTGAACGCGAGGTCGAACGCGCGCCCGTCCCACGCGACGGCGTCGAGCGAGTGCACCGCCTCGCCCTCGGCGATGACCTGCGCGTCGCCGATGCGCGCGCCGTCGACGCCCACGCGGGCGAAGTACACGCCCTCGCGCAGGGCGACCGCGACGCCGTACTCGCGCCCGTTCCACCCCAGTGCGACGGAGCGCGGGGCGTCGACGCCGTCGTGCACGATGGCCACGGTGCCGCGCAGCGCGCCGTGCGCGTCGATGCGCGCGAATCGGATGCGGCCGTTGTCGCGGTCGGCCCAGGCGATCGCCGAGCCGTCGGGGGTGACGACCACCGCGGGGGCCGCGAGCGTCTCCTCGTCGGAGACCACGGTGTGGAGGCGCGTGCCCTGGCCGTGCGCGTGGCGATCGCCGTCGAGGAGGCCCACGTACACCGCCGAGAGGGGCGCGTCGGTCCACGCGACGACGAAGCCTGCGGCGCTGCGCGCGCCGGTGATGTTGCGGTGGTTGGCGTCGGGCGTGAAGCGCAGCGAGCCGTCGAGGGCGACCTCGGGCACGGGCACCTGACTCGCGGGGGCGGCGTCGGTCGGTACGGCGGGCTCGTCGGGGCGAGCCGCGAGGGCGGCCTGCGCCCCGGTGCCCACCGCGCGCTGCACTCGCTGGAGCTCTTCGCTCGCCCTGCTGCACCCCGTTGTGGCGCTCGCGAAGAGCGCTGCGATCACGACACCAACCAACTGGGAGTGACGATCCATGAGTTACCTCGCAACGGTCACGGAGAGAGTGATGTACGCCAAGCTCGAGGAGCAACGGGTCTAACGGCGAAGCGAGGCCCGAAGTTAAACACTCGATACACCCGCGACGGAAGCAGAAGAAGCAATCTTCGGACGTTTCGCCACGGGCGCATCTTTCGGGAATTGACAGGCGACGCGGAGGCGCTTTTGAGCGGCCGTCGCGCGCGAGCGCACTGGAACAATGGCCGAGGGATGAACTAGCGTCGCGCCCCACCGAATGGACGCACTATCTCGCGGGCGAGCCCTGACCCTGCTCGCACTCGTCGCAGCTACGGTCGTGACCGCCGAGGTGCTCTTCACGCGGATTCTCTCCGTGGTCACCTGGTACGGGCTCGCCTTCGTGGTGCTGTCGCTCGCGATGTTGG
>CANMAT010000607.1 GCA_947494865.1 Deltaproteobacteria bacterium | reverse complement strand
TTTCAGCGCGGCGACCTCTACCGCCTCTTCGCCTACGGCATGCTCTGGCTCTGCGACCGCCAGCGCCGCGAGCGCCGCGACGACGGCTCGCGCAACGAGCGATTGGCGGCGCACGATGTCACGCTCCTACTCGCAGTACCCTCGATCAACGACGCGCTCCGCGATGCGCTTCATGGGCCTCGCGCCCGAGCACATCGTGCTGGCGCTCCCCGACGCTGTGCTCAACGGGCTCTCCAACGAGTACATCGCCACGCTCGCCGACGACGTGCAGGCGAAGGTTCGCGCGCGCCGCGGGCACTGACGCGCCCCGCGCGCGCCTCCCGTCGAGGTCGAGCGCACGGACGCCTCCCGCGGCCTCCGACGTTCACAGCGCCCATGATCACGTTCACAGGTTCTGTGAACGCGTTTACATGAACGGTAAACCGCCGTTGGGGCCACCGGCGACGCGTCGAGCGTGTGGCCCTGACGCGGCCCCGTCGGATAACGTCGGCGGGTGATGGACACTCCCCCCGGGAAGAAGCGCGCGCCGAAGAGGCGCGCCGTACGAGAGGCGCCCGCGAAGCCGGCACTGCCCGTCGCCCTCGCGGAGCGCGCGAAGGCCCTGCACGCGGCGCGGCAGGGGCGCCTCGCCAGGGTGGCCCACGCGGCCATCGCGCGCATCCGCGAGCGCCAGATCGACATCGCCGCGAACATGGTCGACATCGGCCTCGCGCTGGCGGAGCTCAAGGCCGCGGGCGTGGCCGAGTCCATCGGGCGCGCGGGCTTCGGCGACCTGTGCGCGCAGGAGCTCAACATGGCCGTGTCGACGGCCAACGCGCTCGTGGCGCTCGCCACGCGGGTGCCGCGGGAGATCGTCACGCGCTTCGGCCCCGACCGCGCCCGCGCGCTCCTCGAGCTCGTCGACGCCACGCCCGAAGACGACACCCCGGAGGAGATGCTCACGGCGAAGGTGGCGCTCCCCTCGGGGCGCACGCTCGACGTCGCGGCCGCGAGCGCCCGAGAGCTCCGCGACGCCGCGAAGGAGCTCCGCGACGCGCGCCCCGAGGCTCGCGCGCGGGGCTTCTCGGCGACCGTAAAAGAGAAGCGTCGCTTCGCGGCGGTGATGCGCGCGCTCGACGGCGCGGGCGCCTCGACGGGGCGCCTCATCGCGTCGCGCGACGAGGCGGGCGCCAAGGTGCGCTTCGAAGTGCGCCTGAGCGAGCTCGAGGCCTTCGCGAGCGCGCTGCGCAAGGCCGCGAAGGGCTGATGCGCCCGCCCCGACCCGTTCACAGGTCCTGTGAACGCGTTTACATGAACCGTATTCCCTCGCTGGCGCGCGCGGCGCCGACCCGCACTACCATCACGCCATGACGTCGCGCTGGAACAACCCCACCGGGGGCTTCGGATATCACCTCCGCGCGTTCTCTCGTCGGCGCACGCTGTGGGCGCCCTTCGCGCGCAACATCGCGCGCTGGCTCGCCGCGTGGGCGCCGACGGAGACCGAGATCGTCCTTATCGGCCCGAGCGGCGGGCACTGCCTCGACCTCAGCTTTCTCCGTCGCTTCGCGCGCATCGTCGCTGTCGACATCGACCCCTTCGCCCCGTGGGTCTTTCGCTGGCGCGCGCGCCACGTGCTTCGCCAGATGGGCACCGTGCTCACCTGGGACGCGCGCGACCACCTCTCGCCGGGGCCCGAGGGCTTTGCGCTCGCGCCGGTGCGCGCGCTGCTCGACGCCCACCCCGACGCGGCGGTGCTGTTCTGCAACATCCTCGGGCAGTTGCCCCTCCTCGGCGAAGACCGCGACCCCGAGCAGCGCGACGACGCGCCGCCGGAGGGCTCCTACGAGCACTGGCTCCTCGGGCTCGCAGAGGCGCTCGAAGGGCGCACGTGGGCCACCTTTCACGATCGCATCTCGGGGCCTGTGCGGCCGCGCGCGATCGACAGCAGCGCCCCCGTCGCGTGGGCCTCGTCGCAAGACATCGTGACGGGGCACTACCCCCTCACCGACGACCCCGACCTCGCGCTCGTCGAGCACCGGACGAGCGTGCTCCTGCCCGACGAGGCCCGGTGGCAGTTTGTGTGGGAGCTCGCGCCGGGGATGTTTCACCTCATCGAGGCGATGTCGTTTCGGGCGGGCGAATCGCCCGCGGCGCCTCCCGCCACGTAGGCGGAGCGTCACCGCGGCATGGCCGTCGGCGCGCCCGGGTGACGCAGCCGCCAGCCCACCGTGCGCGGCCGATCGGGCGGCAGCGGGGCCTCCGGCGCGCTCAGCGGGAGCCGCACGCAGCGCGACGCGAAGAGCGCGAAGGGGGCGTCGTAGGCCACGGGCCGCGCGCACGCGCCGAGGGCCGCCGCGAGCGGCGCCACGAAGCGCTCTTCGGGCACCACCACGAGGAGGTAGCCGTAGCGCGCGAGGTCGATCTCGGGCACGAGGTTGGTCGGGTTGGCGAAGCGCAGCCCCGAGGGCCACGTGGCCTCGTCGCGCGTGCGAACGGGATACTGCGGCGCGTCGGCGAAGGACCACGTGCGACCGCCGCGGAGCGCGACGAGGTGCGCCGCGGGGCGCCCGAGCGCGCCCAGCTCGTCGAGCGGGGCGCCGCGGAAGTCGAGGTATCCGACGGCCGAGCCGGGGGTCACCAGCGGGGCGAGGCGATCGACGGCGCGGTAGTTCGCCGACGCGGACTGATAGAGCGGCAGGAGGGCCAGCGTGACGGCAACGGGCACCGCCGCGAGGGCCGCGCGCACGCCCGTCGAGGGCGCGCCCGGCCGCGGCGCGAGCGCGAGCGCGAGGAGCCAAACGCCCGGGAGCAAAAAGCGAAGGTAGAGCAGCCCCGCGCCGTTGTGGCCGTAGGGCCAGAGCCAATACTGCGCGAGCACGAGGGCCGCGGTGAGCGCGAGGGGGCGCTCGTCGTCGGCGCGCGCGCCGCCGCGGCGGAGCAGCGCGAGCGCGCCCGCCGCGAGCGCGCAGAGGGCGACGGCGGTGATCCCCGCGTGGGGTCCGACGAGGTTGTCGGGGAGCGCCGCGAAGCGCGCGAGGCGCGGGTGCTCGGGGTCCGTCGCCGCGCGAAAGGCCGCGTTGGCGTTCTGGTCGTAGAGGCGCACCTGCGCGAACACGAGCGCCGCCGAGGGTAGGAAGGGCGCGGCGATCCACGCGGCGCGGCGCGGCGTGCGGAGGGCGCGCAGCCCGTCGGGCACGAGCACCAGCGCGAGGAGCACCGCCGCGGAGCCGTGCGCGAGGCTCGCGAGCGCGACGGCCGCGGCGGCGAGCGCGGCGCTCCGCGGCGAGGGCGACCGCACGAGCGCGCGCAGCGGGCGCAGCGCGAGGAGCGCGAGCGCCACCGAGAGGAGGTACCCCAGGAGGCCCCAGCGAAAGGCCGCGCCGAGCGCGAGCGGAGCGGCGGCGACGGCGAGGTAGCGCGAGCGGTCGAAGGTGCGCGCGGCGTGGGCGAGGCACCAGGGGAAGGCCGCGACGAGGGCCGCGAGCGTGAGGCGGTTGGCGAGGTCGGCCCCGAGCGCGAGCGAGAGCGGGTGGCTCAGCGCGAAGAGGAGCTGGTTGGCGCCGCCGGGCTGGAGGCGATACACCGCCGCCGGCGCGCGCGTCGGGTCGCCGAACGACCGCAGCAGCGCGAGGAGCAGTTCGAACTCGGCGAGGTCGTTGACCGGCGCCCAGCGAAACAGCGCCACCGGCGCGGCCATGACCGCCGCCGTGAGCGCCAGGAGCGGCTGCGCGGAGGCATCATCGTCAGTGCGCGCGGGGCCCATTGGGGAGCGCGCCACT
>CANMAT010000606.1 GCA_947494865.1 Deltaproteobacteria bacterium | reverse complement strand
GCTCGGGCTCGCCGCCCGAGGGCGACCCCACCGCGTGGATCCTCGTCACCCTCGCGGCCCGCGTGCTGCCCGTCTTCGCGCTGCTCTCCACGGGCGCGCCGCTCCTGCAGCGATGGTTCGTCGCGAGCGCGCCGGGGCGCGACCCCTCGCCGCTCATCGCCGCCAGCAACGCGGGCAGCCTCGCGGCCCTCGTCGCGTACCCCTTCGTCATCGAGCCGCTCGTCCCCCTGGCCGCGCAGTCGCGCGCCTTCTCCGCCGCGTTCGCCCTCTACGTCGCGGTCATGGCCGCCTGCGCGTGGTCGGCCCTGCGCGCGCCTCCCGCGCCCGTCGACGCGCCGACGCCGCGCGCCGCCATCGCGACGCGCCCGTGGCTGCGCCTCGTCGCGCTGGCCTTCGTCCCGTCGAGCATGATGCTCGGGCTCACCGCGCACATCGCCACCGACGTGGGCTCCTTTCCGCTGCTCTGGGTCGCGCCCCTCGTGGTGTACCTCGCGAGCTTCGTCGCCGTCTTCGCGCGCCCTCCCGCAGCGCCGGGGCCCCGCACACTTGCGCCCTTTCTCGGCCTCTTGCAGCTCATGTTCCTCTTCTCGGCGCCGCAGGTCGCGACGCGGCTCCCGCTCGTGGTGGCGCACTTCGTCCTCTTCGGGTGGTGCGCGTACCTGCTCCACGGCGAGCTCGCGCGGTCGCGCCCCAGCGACGCGTCGATCACCTCGTTTCAGCTCGCCATCGCGGTCGGCGGCGCCCTCGGCGGCGTGTTCAACGCCCTCGTCGCGCCGCGCCTCTTCGTGCGCGTCACCGAGTACCCCCTCGCGATGGCGCTCGCCGTGCTGCTGCTCCCTCACGCGCCCGAGCCCGTCGACCCGCGCGCGCGCGAAGAGGCGCTGCTCCGCACCGCGGGCCTCGACCCGCTCGCCGTGCTCGGCCCCGCCGCTGCGCCGCGACCCGCGCGCCGATGGACACTCGCCGACGCGCTCGTGCCCCTCGCGGTGGGCGCGCTCGCCGCCTGGCTCTTCGTCACGCCGTCGGTCACGGTCACGCGCGCGCCCTCGCTCCTGCGCTATGGGCTCCCCCTCGCCGCCCTCACGCTCCTCTCGATCCGCCGTCGGCCGCGCCTCGCGCTCGGGCTCCTCGCCATTCTCGCGGCGAGCCGCGCCGACCGCGCGGTGCTGCACGCATCGCGCTCATTTTACGGCGTTTTGCGCGTCGAAGAGTCGCGCGGCGTGCGGCGCTTTCTGCACGGCACCACCCTCCACGGGCTCGAGTACCGCTCGCCCAAGATGCGCGGCCGCGCGGTGGGCTACTACGACGCCAACGGCCCCGTCGGAGAGCTCATGGCGTCGCTCGCGCCCGCGCTCGAAGGGCGGCGCATCGGCGTCGTCGGCCTCGGCGTCGGCATGCTCATCGCGCACGCGCGCCCCGGCCAGCGGTGGACGTTCTACGAGCTCGACCCCGACGTGGTGCGCGTCGCGCAGCGGTGGTTCACCTGGCTCCGCGACGCGCGCGCGCCCTGGCGCATCGTGACGGGCGACGCGCGGCGCTCGCTCGCGCGCGAGGCGGGCGACCCGTACCGCTTGCTCGTGCTCGACGCGTTCAGCTCCGACGCGATCCCGACGCACCTGCTCACGCGCGAGGCCCTCGCCGTGTACCGCGCGCGCACCGACGCGCACGGCGTGATCGCGGTGCACGTCACGAACCGCCACGTGCGGCTCGCGCCGGGGCTCGCGGCCCTCGCGCGCGACGCGAACATGATCGCCCGTGTGCGGTGCGCGCCCGTCGCGGGCCCCGACGGCCCCATCGCCACCACGTGGGTGCTGCTCGCGCGCAGCGACGACGACCTGGGGCCCATCGCGCGCGACGCGCGCTGGGTGCTCGCCGAGGCGGCGCCCGACGCGCGCCCGTGGACCGACGACTTCTCGAACGTGCTGTCGGTGCTGCGGCTACGCTGAGCGCTTGCTGGCGCGGCGCTGGAGGCTGATCGCGAGCTCGAGCGAGCGCTGCGGGAGGAGCCGGCGCATGCGCCAGAACCAGCGCCCCTCGACGTGCGGCAGAATGTGCAGATCGCCCTTCTTGCAGGCGTCGAGGGCGATGCGCGCGATGTCTTCGGCCGAGTGCGGGCTGCGCTGCATGAGCTTCTGCGCGAAGGCCGTCTCGCCCGGCGCGCCGCCCTTGGCGCTCTTGATGATGTTGGTCGGAAAGAACGACGGGCACAGCACGCTCACGCCCACGCCGGAGCCGCGCAGCTCGCCGTGCATCGTCTCGCTCAGCGCGATGACGCCCGCCTTCGTGACGTTGTAGGGCCCCATGCGCGCCGCGTTGGCGATGCCCGCCAGCGAGGCCACGTTGAGAATGTGACCGTGGCCGCGGCGCTTCATGGCGGGCAGAAACGCCTCGCAGCCGTAGATCACGCCCCAGAGGTTCACGCCCACGATCCACTGCCAGTCGGCGTCGGGGATGGTGCCCACGTCGCCGCTCACGGCCACGCCGGCGTTGTTGGCCACGAAGTCGACGTCGCCGAGGCGCTCGGCGGCGAAGCGCGCCATCGCGTCGACCTCGTCGCGCTTCGACACGTCGCACGCGAACACGTGCGTCTCGGCGTTGGGCAGCAGGGCCGCGGTCTCGCGCGCCGCCGCCTCGTTCACGTCGCTCACCACGATGCGCGCGCCGCGCTTCGCGAGCTGAACACAGAGCGCGCGGCCCAGACCGCTGCCCGCGCCCGTCACCACACTCGAAGGCCGATCGGGAATTCCCATAATGGCGCGCGAGTGTGCGGCCGACCCCCGCCCCGCCGCAAGGGACCTCAGTGCCGCGCCCAGGGATACTGGTTTCGGTCGACGCGCAGGTGCGTCGCCAGCCACGGGCACGCGCTCAAGAGGCACTCGGCGAGGCCCTGCGCCACGCGCCGGTAGCTCTCGTGCCCCTGCCGCGCCGAGCGCAGCTCGATGAGGTGAAACATCTCGCGGAGGTTGGCGTGCATCACGTACCGCACGCGAAACGCCAGCGGAACGGCGTACTGCGCCTCCCACGGGTGCGAGGCCGCGAGCCGCGCGTGCGTGTCGACGGCAGCCTCGAGGGCGTCGCGGCACACGTCTTCGAAGCCCAGCTCGGCGAGCTCGGGCGAGAGCCACCACCCGGCGCTCGTGCCCAGCCGCGGCGTGGTCGCCGACACCATGCGGTGCCGCTGCAGGTCGCGCCACGCGCCGTAGTCACAGCACACCTCGAAGCGAAAGGTCACCTGCTCGAGCGCGCGCAGGGGCTGATCGTGGGGCCCGCGGTCGGCGAGGTACGCGTCGACCACCTGCCTCGCGCGCGCCGCGTGCGACGAGCGCCTCCACGCCTCGTCCCACGCGACGCCGAAGAGCTCGCACTGAACGGCCGCCGCCAGCGTGCGAAGCGGCTCGTCACTGCCATCGATGAGACGAACGTCCGAGTGCGGCGCCTCGTCGCCGATCGCGTGGAGCGCGCCCCGCGCGTTGAGCACCCGCTCGTACGCGCCGTCGCGGTGCTTGCGCGGGGCCGTGTACTTCAGCAGCGTGGGCACGATCGCGGCGCCCTCGTGGCGCATCGCGTCGCCGATGCGGCGCACCTCGGCCAGCGGCGAGCCCAGCATGCGGCCGACGTGCTGCTCGAGTCCCCGCGCGTTGAGCGTGACCCCCACGTTGGTCGGTACGCCCGCGGGCAGGAGCCCTCGCAAGAGGTCACACGCGTGCGCGCGCAGCACCGCGGCGTGCGCCTTCGGGGGCGTGCCCTCGGGCGGCGGG
>CANMAT010000605.1 GCA_947494865.1 Deltaproteobacteria bacterium | reverse complement strand
GTTCAGCACCTATGCGCTCGCCACCACGCCTGGCGTCGCGCCCTCGGTGCAGCCGCCCAACCTCGGGCAGAACCAGTACGTCGAGAGCTGGCTCCGCCTGCGCCCCGAGCTCTCCATCGGCGCGCGCTTCAGGCTCGTGGTGCACCTCGACGTGGTCCGCGCCGTCGTCCCCGACGCGCCCGCGCAGGGCGTCGGCCTCGCGCACGAGCCGCGCACCGACCTGTTCCCCTACGGCGTCGTCGATCTGCGTCAGGCCTACGTCGAGTGGGTGTCTCCCATCGGCGTGATCCGCGCGGGGCAGCAGGCCTTCAACCTCGGCCTCGGCATCGTGGCCAACGACGGCGACCGCGCGCGCGTCTTCAATGACTACCGCTACGGCGACCTCGTCGAGCGCGTGTCGCTCGCCACACGCCCCGGCGGGTCGAGCAGCAATTACGTGCTCGCCGTCGCGGGCGACCTCGTGTACCGCGACCGCCTCGTGCGGCTCACCGAGGGCGACATCGCGCTGCAGGGCGTTCTGTCGTTCTTCTGGCAAGACCACGCGTGCAGGGCCGACTGCGAGCGCAAGCGCGTGGGCGCGGTGGCCACCTACCGCGATGTCTCGTTCGCCAACGGGGCGTCGCTGTGGGCCGTGCTCGGCGACGTGTTCGCGCGCTGGGAGTGGCCCATGCCCGACCGCGTGGGCCGCGTGTTCGCGGGCGCCGAGATCGCCTTCGCGTACGGCGACACCGACGTGGCGCGCACCCAGTACTTCAGCGACCAGCGGGTGATCCAGTTCGGCGGCGCGGCGGAGTTCGGACTCGAGCGCGACGACCACTACCGCATCGGCGTCGAGGTGGGCTACGCCTCGGGCGACCGCAACCCCGTCGACGGCGACCAGCGGCGCTTCACGTTCAACCCCGGGCACCGCGTGGGGCTCTTGATGTTCCCCGAGGTGATCGCCATGCAGACCGCCCGCAGCGCGGCCATCGCGACGGACCCCGCCCTCACGGGGCGGCCCGCCAACGGCGCGTTTCTGCTCCCTTCGCAGGGCGGCGTCGCGGGCGCGGCGTACATCAACCCCACCGCGCGGGTGAACGTCGGGCGCAACTTCGACGTGCGCGCGGGCGCCGTCATCGGCGTCGCCACCACCGACTGGGTCGACCCCGTCTCGGTGCAGCTCTACGGCACGGCGCGCAACTACCGCGGCGGCGACGCTTCGCGGCGCGACCTCGGCGTCGAGCTCGACCTCGGGCTCAACGCGCGCTTCCCCCTCCCCGGCAGCGTGGCGCTCACGGGCGGAGTGCAGGGTGCGGTGATGTTCCCGGGTCACGCCTTCGACGACGCCGCGGGCAACTGCATGGGCACGCAGGCCCTCGCCACCGCGCGCCTGGGCGTCACGTTTTGAGCCGTGGGAACACTTCGATCCCGCGAGCAGTTGCGCACGAACGAATCGATTCCGGGCTGGGTTTGATCTAACGTCCGTGACTCCGACTGAGAGGTCCGCGTTGCCTCGCAAGGCCACTACAACCACCGCACCGAAGCCTCGCGCCAGCGCGCCCAAGAAGCGCGCCGATCGCGGCACCTCCGACGCCGAAGACGAGCGCAAGCGCCAGGCCGCCGGCCTCGACGAGCCCGCGCGCCCCGCCCGCGAAGACGAGGCCGCGGAGGCCTCGGGCGACGACGAAGAGGCCGTCGTCGGTGAGCTCGCCGACGACCTGCCCGACGTCGAGCCCGCCGAGGTCGTCGCCGCCGCGGCGCGCAGCTCGGGCCGCGAGCTCAACCGCTACGACCCCTTCACCGCGTACCTCTCCGAGGTGCAGCGCCACACGCTGCTCACCCCCGAAGAGGAGCACGAGATCTCCACCCGCTACGCGCAGACGGGTGATGTAAAAGCCGCCGCGCGCATGGTCACGGCCAACCTGCGCCTCGTGGTGAAGATCGCGTACGAGTACCGCCGCGCCTACAAGAACCTCATGGACCTCATTCAAGAGGGCAACATCGGGCTCATGCAGGCGGTCAAGCGCTACGACCCCTACCGCGGCGTGAAGCTGTCTTCGTACTCGGCGTGGTGGATCCGCGCGTACATCCTGCGCTTCATTCTCAACAACTGGCGCCTGGTGAAGCTGGGCACCACGCAGGCGCAGCGGAAGCTCTTCTTCAACCTCAACAAAGAGAAGCAGCGGCTCACGGCGATGGGCGTCGACCCCACCTCGTCGGAGCTCGCGCGGCGCCTCGACGTGCCCGAGAACGAAGTCGTCGAGATGGACCGTCGCCTCTCGGGCAACGACGTGTCGCTCGACGCCCCCGTAGGCGACAGCGAGGGCCGCGCGCTCTCGCGCGTCGAGATGCTCCCCTCGGGCGGCGCCGGCGCCGACGAGACCCTCGCGGGCGCCGAGATCGACGACATGGTGCGCGAGAAGCTCGTGGCCTTCGAGAAGACCCTCACGGGCAAAGACGTCGCCATCTTTCGCGATCGGCTCATGGCCGACGAGCCCATTACGCTGCAAGAGATCGGCGACCGCTACGGCATCTCGCGCGAGCGCGTGCGTCAGCTCGAGAAGCGCCTGCAAGACAAGCTCAAGGTGTACCTCCAGCACGAGCTCGGCGAGGCCATCGACCTTGGCTGACGGAGAGCGCCCGCGCGCCTCTCTCTTCGTGGTCGCCACGCCCATCGGCAACCTCGAAGACGTCACCCTGCGCGCGCTGCGCGTGCTGCGCGAGTGCGACGAGGTGCTCGCTGAAGACACCCGCCACACCCTCTCGCTCCTGCGCGCCCACCACATCGAGAAGCCCCTCTCGCGCCTCGACGACCACGTGGTGCGCGACCGCATCGACGCCCTCATCGCCGCCATGCGCGAGGGCCGCCGCTTCGCGCTCGTCTCCGACGCGGGAACGCCCCTCGTGAGCGACCCCGGCGCCCTCCTCGTGCGCGCGGCCGCCGACGCGGGGCTCGTCGTCGAGGCGCTCCCGGGCCCCAGCGCGGTGCTCGTGGCGCTGGTGCTCTCGGGCCTCGGCGGCGGCGGGTTTCGCTTCGTGGGCTTCGTGCCCCGCGACGGCCACGCGCGCCGCGCCACCCTCTCGGCCATGGCGCGCGACCCGCTCCCCACGGTGTTCTTCGAGAGCCCCGAGCGCACCGCCGACACCCTCGCCGAGCTCGCACCGCTCTGCGCTCCCACGCGCCGCGCGGCCATCACCCGCGAGCTCACGAAGTTTCACGAGGAGTGCATCCGCGGTGATCTCCCCGCCCTCGTAGCGCGCGCAATCGAGGGCCTCCGCGGCGAGGTCACGGTGGTGCTCGAAGGCGCGCCCGAAGAGCTCCCCGCGAGCGACGCCGAGGCCCGCGACGAGGTCGAGCGCGCCCTCGACTCGGCCCTCGCGGCGGGCATGAAGCCCAGCGACGCCGCCCGCGAGGTGGCCCGCGCCCTCGGCCTCAAGCGCGCCGACGTGTACGCCCGCTGCCTCGCCCGCAGCGCGAAGGCGCCGTGAACGCCGACGCCCCGCGGTGGACGCTCCCCTGCGCCGCCGTCACCGTGGGCGTCGTGTACCTCGCCACCTGCGCGCGCGCCGTGCTCGGCGGCGACAACGGCGAGTTCGCCACCCTCTTCGCCGTCGGCGGCGTCGCGCACCCGTCGGGTTATCCCCTCTACGTGCTCTGGCTCCGCGCGTGGTCGTGGCTCCCCGCCTCCTCCCCCGCCCACGGCGCCGCCCTCGCCACGGCCCTCGTCGGCGCCCTCGGCGCGGCTGCGTTCCTCTTCGCCGCCCGCGCGTGGGGAGCC
>CANMAT010000604.1 GCA_947494865.1 Deltaproteobacteria bacterium | reverse complement strand
TACGTCGCTCGGCACCTCCACGGCGCGCCCGAGCGCGTCGAGCACCCGGAGGCGCACGTGCGCGTCGTCGGCCCGCTGCGCCTCGCTGCGTCGCCGGGCCGACGCCAGCGGGAGCTTCATGCGCTCGTTGCCCGCGAGCGCGGGCGCGGCGCGGTCGAGGAGGTTCCAGTAGAGGGGGGTGAGCGGGCAGGGGCGGGCGGCGTCGCGGCCCGTCGGATCGAAGCGACACCCGCGGCAGGCGTCGCCCATGCGCGCGAGGTAGGCCGCGCCGGACACGTACGGCTTGGTGGTCATGAGGTCGCCGGCGGCGAAGGTTCCCATCCCGAGCACGTTGGGCTCGACGACCCAGTCGTAGGCGTCGGTGTACATTGCCCAGAACCAGTCGGTGAGCGCGCGCGGCGAAACCCCGAGCAGCGTCGCGAGGTTGGAGAGCACCATGAGCCGCGTGATGTGATGCGAGGCGCCCTCGCGCCGCACGTCGGTGACGACCGTGTCGAGACAGCGGAGCCCGCTCTTCACCGCGCCCCAGTACGCGGCAGGGAGCGGGGCCAGCGCCCCGAGGTGGTTGGGCGCGCCGCCGGCGTCGAGCGTGCGAAACCCGTCGGTGACCCGGTGCACGTGCCGCACGAACTCTCGCCATCCGAGCACCTGGCGCACGAATCCCTCCGCGCTCGCGAGCGGTACGCGACGCGCGTCGTAGTCGGCGAGCACGTCGGCGACCACGGCGCGCGGCAGCAGGCGCCCGAGGTTGAGGAGCGGGCTCACGCGGCTGTGAAAGAGGTGCGGGTGCGCGACGCTCATTGCGTCTTCGTACGGACCGAAGTGCGGGAGCGCGTGCTGCCGGGCGTGGGCCCAGAGCGCGTGCGCGTCGTCGGCGCTCGTCGGCAGGTCGAAGCCCGCGAGGTCGCCCGGATTCTCCGCGAAGCGCGCGCGCACGACGTCGATCACCTCGCGCGTGATGGCGTCGGGCGCGACGCCGAAGCGGGCGGGCGCGGCGGGCGTGCCGGGCCAGCGCGCGCGGTTCTCGCCGTCGAACGAGAAGCGCCCGCCGACGGGGCGGCCGTTCTCCATCAGCAGCCCCGTGGCGCGGCGCACGTGGCGGTAGAAGGCGTCCATGCGGTACGGCGCGGCGGGGAGCGCGGCCTCGAAGTGTGACGGCGTCGTGAGCCACGTCTCGTTGGCGATCACGTCGAGCGCCACGCCGGCGTCGCGCAGCTCCTCGCGGAGGATCCGCTCGGCGGGCTCCATGACCGTGCATCGCGCGATGCCATGGCGCGCGAGGGCCGCGCGAAGCTGTGCGCCGAAGCCCTCGTCGCCCGTGAGGTAGAGAACGCGGAATCCCTTCGCCGCGAGCTCGAGCGCGAAGTGCCGCTCGTTCGCGAGCACCAGGGCGAGCTTCCACTGGTGGTACGGGCGGGCGCGGGCGCGGGCGGCGGACTCGACCATCACCACGCCGACCGTCGCGGGGTCGGCGCCGGCGAGCGGTCCCACCTCGGTCGTCAGCTGGTCATAGGGCACGTACACCCAGCGCCGCGCGGCCACCTCGTCGGGGGTCGGGCGCGCCGCGCGAATCCGCGAGGCGAAGTTCATCGCCGTCTCCGATGCTCGCCGAGCGCCGCGGGCTCGCGGAGCACGCGCCTCGCGCGCTCCGGGCGCGCCGCTGGGGCGGTGATCAGCTCCGCGGGTCGAGGCGGTCGCGGAGCCAGTCGCCGGTGAGGTTGAAGCCCAGCACCGTGATGGCGATGGCGCTCCCCGCGATGAGCGCGAGGCGCGGCGAGCGGAGCAGGTGCGCGGTGCCCTGATCGAGGAGCGCTCCCCACGATGCGGCTGCGCCGGGGCCGAGCCCGAGGAACGACATCGACGCCTCGGCGAGCACCGCCGCGCCGAGCCCGAAGGTGGCCTGCACGATGAGGGGCCCCGCGGCGTTGGGGAGCACGTGGCGAAAGAACACGCGCGAGGGCGACGCCCCGAGGGCGCGCGCGGCCGTGACGAACTCGCGGTCGCGCAGGCGCAGCACCTCGGCCCGCGCGACGCGCGCGTAGCCGACCCAGCCCGTGACGGTGAGCGCCAGCACCATGTGCTCGACGCCGGGGCGCGTCACCATCGCGAGCACGGCCATGTTCACGATGATCGACGGGAACGACTGCGCCGCGTCGGTGAGGCGCGCGAGGGCGCTCCCGACGCGACCGCCCATGAAGGCCGCGCCGCCGCCGAGGAGCGCGCCCACCGTGAGCGAGATGGCCACCGTGGCGACGGAGACCGCGCCCGCGAGGCGCGCCCCGTGGAGGAGCACCGAGAGCACGTCGACGCCGTTCTCGGCGGTGCCGAGCCAGTGGGCGCGCGAGGGCGGGTCGAGCTCGTGGGCGAGGTCGATCGCGCGCGACGTGTAGGGCGCCACCCAGGGGCCCGCGACGGCCGCGAGCGCGAAGGTGACCACCATCGGGACCCCGAGGGCCGCGCGCGGGTTGAGCCTCACGCTACTCGACCCGGATGCGCGGATCGACGGCCGCGTAGGCGAGGTCGACCAGGAGTTGAATGAGCACCACGGTGGCGGCCACGACCACCACGCAGGCGAGCGCGACGGGCGTGTCGCGGCGCATCAGGGCCTCGAGGAAGAGCGAGCCGAGGCCCCGACGGTCGAAGATCTTCTCGGTGATCACCGCGCCGCCGAGGAGGGCCGAGAGCTGCGCGCCGCCGACGGTGAGCAGCGGCACCAGGGCCGACCGCAGGGCGTGCTTGATGACCACCTCGAGCTCGCTCAGCCCGCGCGCGCGCGCCGCGGTGATGTAGGGCTCTTTGAGCACCTCGCGCAGGGACGCTCGTCCCATGCGGGTGAGTATGCCCGCGAGGCCCGCGCCGAGGGTGAGCGACGGGAGCGCGAGGGCGCCGAGGCCCGACGCGTCGGGGCCCGGGAAGGGCAAGATGGGCAGCGCCACGCAGAAGAGGGCGATGAGCATCGGGCCGATCCACAGGGAGGGGAGGGCCATGCCCGCGAGGGAGAGCACCCCGACGGCGGCGTCGGTGCGCGTGCCGGGCCGCGTGGCCGCGAGGAGCGCGAGGGGAACGGCCGTGAGCCACGCGACGAGGGTGGCGCAGAGGGCGAGCGCGGCGGTGTCGGGCCACACCTCGGCGATCTCTTGAAACGCCGTGCGGTCGTGGTGCACCGACGAGCGGCCCATGCCATGAAACGCGAGGTCGCCGAGGAAGAGGGCGTACTGCACCGGGAGCGGTCGGTCGAGGTGGCGCTCGGTGTGACACTGCGCGCGGTCGGCGGCGGTGGCCGTCTCGCCGAGGTCGAAATCGCAGGGGTCGCCGGGGAGCGCGTGGAGCATCGCGAAGCACAGCGTCGCGACGGCGAGCACGGTGAGGGCGCCTGCGCCGAGCCTGCGCGCGAGGAACCCCAGGAGCCTCATCGCCGCTGGACGCACCAGCCGGTGTAGTTGGGCGACGTGCCGGCGGGCACCGTGTCGGCGATGACGTTGCAGTGCTTGCCGGGGTCGAGCACCTCGCGCTCGCTGCTCATGTTGGCGGCGACGCAGGCGACCGGGTCGGGGCGCACGCACTGGTAGTCGTCGCGGCAGTCGCCGTCGCCGTTGCAGCCCGCCATGCAGAAGCGCCGACGGAGCCGCGGCGCGTGGGCGTCGAAGTACACGCAGACGCCGTTGTCGGGGCAGCTCCCGGGCTCACAACCCGGCACGGTGCAATAGCCGCCGGTCTGCGACACGTCGCAGATGCGGTCGGCGGAGATGCTGCAGTCGGT
>CANMAT010000603.1 GCA_947494865.1 Deltaproteobacteria bacterium | reverse complement strand
GCCGTCTCTGCGCCCGAGCGCCCACCACAGCACGCCGCCCGCCACGGCCGCCGCGCCGACGCCCAGCGACACGTTGGTGAGCGCGTTGAACGTGTGCGCGCCTCGCTGCGCCCGCGTCGCCGCATCGACCGCGAGGCCGGAGTCGGGCGCGCACTCGCCCGCGGCGGTTCCGCACGCGCCGTCGCGGTCGGCGAGCGCTCCGCCGCGCAGCGCGAAGAACACGCCCGAGGCCACGAGCGAGGCCGCGCCGACGCCCATCACGGCCCACGGCGCCGCCCCCGCCGAGCGCGCGACGCTCCGCACCGCGACGGGCGTCACCGCGGGCGCTGCGACGGGCGTCACCGCGGGCGCTGCGACGGGCGTCACCACGGGCGCTGCGACGGGCGTCTCCACGGGAGCAGTGACGGGCGTCTCCACGGAGGCCACGACGGGCTCGACGGTGCGCGCCGCGAGCGCCGTGACCAGCGCGTGGCACGCGTCGAAGTAGCGCTGCCAGTTGTGGTAGGCGCGGTCGCGCGCGAGCGCGTCTTCGCAGGCGCGCGCGTCGGCGAGCGCGTCGGCGGTGAGCGCGAGGCGCTCCTCGAGCTCGGCGAGGAGCAGGTGCAGCGAGGGCGTGGCGCGCATCGCGGCGGCGCCGCGGGCGAGGGCGAGCGCGCGACGATCGTCGCCCGCGTCGCGGGCCTCGGTGGCCTGCGCGATGAGGGCGCGTCGCGCGTCGTCGTCGGGCGTCGTCTGCGCGCGCGCCGCGGGCGAGAGCGCGAGCGCCGTGATCGCCGCTGCGGCTGCGGTGCGTGCGCGCGCCACGGGTCAGTCGACCGGGAGGCCGTTGCGGGTGGTGGGCGCGGGGCGCGAGGCCGCGCGCGGCGTCGGGCGTCGCGGGGCCGTCGCGGGGCGGGCGCTCTGCGGGGCGAGCGTCGGGCGCACCGCAAGGGCCGCCGGCGGTGCAGCGGGGGTGCGCGTCGGCGCCGGCGCGTCGACGACGACGGGCGCCGCGCGCTGCGCAGGAGGGCGCGCGGCATGCTCGGCGGCCGCGGCGACGGGGTGCCGCGCGGCGACGGCGGCGACGATCGCAGCCGCGGCGGCGGCCACGAGCGCGAGCACGGCGGCGCGACCCGGGCCCTTGCGCACGATGCCCGTGGGCAGGGCCGCGCGCGACGGCGCGGCGACGGGCGCGGCGGGCGGCGGGGCGTCGTCGTCGAGGGTCGACGCGGGCGCGCTGAAGGCGTCGGCGAACACGAGGCGCGTGCGCTCGCTCGCGAAGGGGAGCAGCGCGGCGCCCAGCGCGCGCACCGAGTCGAAGCGCTCACCCGGGTCGAGCGCCATCGCGCGGAGAATCACCGCTTCGAAGGCCGGCGCGAGCTCGGGGCGCACCCGCGTCGGAGCTTCGAACTCACCGTGCACCACGCGGCGCAGCGTCTCGTACACCGCGGGCTCGTCGATGGGCAGGCGCCCCGTCGCGCCGAGGTACAGCACCACGCCGAGCGAGTACTGATCGCTCCGCGCGTCGGCGAACTTCGCGCCCCGCGCCTGCTCCGGGGCCATGAACGACGGCGTGCCGAGGAGGGCCGCGGTGGCGGTGCGCTGCGCGTCGTCGTCTTCGATGCGCGACACGCCGAAGTCGAGCACCTTGGGCGTGAGCGCGCCCCCGTGCTGCGCGCGGGCGAGAAAGATGTTCTCGGGCTTGAGGTCGCGGTGAATCACCCCCCGCCCCGTGGGCCGCGCTCACCGCCGCGCACACGGGCACCATGAGGTCGCTCAGCGCCTCGGGCGCGAGCGCGCCGCGCTGCGCGAGGTGACGGCTCAGATCAGCGCCCTCGAGCAGCTCCATCACGAGGTAGGCATTGCCCTCGTGCTCGCCCACGTCGAACACCTCGACGATGTGCGGGTGCCGCACGCGCGACGCCGCCTCGCCCTCGCGCATGAAACGCGCGCGAGCCGCCTCGCTGCGCGCGCGGTCGCCCTTGAGCGCCTTCACCACGACGAGCTTCTTCAGCCCGCGGTGAAGCGCCTTCCAGACCGTGCCCATGCCCCCCTCGCCGAGGGGCGCCACGATCTCATACTGCGCAAACTGATAGCCGGGAGTGAAGAGGTCGTTGGCCATGCTTCGCGGCGCACCGGAGACCCTATCCGAAGCACTCGTCGCCGCGCAATGCGGGGACTCCCGCACACCCGGAGGCCCCGACGGTGTTAGGGTCACGCCAGATGCCTCGGCGCGCGTTGCGAACGTTGACTCTGCTCGTCGCCGCGAGCGCCTGCTCGGTCGAAGACCGCGCGATCCGCCTGCGGGTCGACGCCGCGACGGCCGACGCCAGCGCGCCAGCGCCATGCGACGCGCGCTGCGCGTGCCCGCGAACCTTCGATCCGCCCGCCGACGGCCTCGTGGCGTGGTTCGATTCGTCGTGCCTCGCGCCCGGTCGCGCGGCGCGCTGGCCCGACCTCAGCGGCGCCGGCCGCGACGCCGTGCAGCCCACGACCCTCGACCAGCCCGAGGTGTTCGCCGCGGGCATCAACAACCGCAACGCCCTGTATTTCAACGGCGTGCGTCAGCACATGAAGCTCCCCGACGGCACGCTCCCCGCCGCCAACGGTCCCTTCACGGTGCTCGTCGCCGCGAGCTTCGACGACATCGAGCGCACCTACAACGGCCTCATCGCCTGGGGCGGCATCTACGGCGGCCACGTGTTGGTCAACCCGGGCGGGCACATGTTTCTGTGGTGGGGCGTCGAGGCGCGCGCCAACGTGGCCGGCATCGGCGTGCCCGACGCCGCGCCCGTTGTGCTCGCGTACGTGTACAACAGCGCGGGCCGCCGCGACCTCGGCACCTGGTCGCTGCACCTCAACGGCGTACGCCTCGTAAGCACGCAGGCGCAGTACGCCAACATCGCCGACGACACCGACATCACCGTCGGGCGCGCGACCGACTACTGGGCCGCGGCGGGGAGGCCGAGCAACCACCTGCAGGGCTTTCTCGGCGAGGTGATCCTCTACGGCAGGGCCCTCGGCGACGACGAGCTCGCGTCGGTCGAGTCGTACCTGCTGCAGAAGTGGGCGCCTCAAGCCGCGGGGCCCCGGTAGCGCAGCCGCACGCGGCCGCTGGGGCGCGTGGTGACGCCGTTCATCACGAGGCGCAGCGGCGCGCCGGGCACGGCTTCGAAGCGGTGGCGCGTGAGCCACGTGCCGAGGGCCACCTGCAATTCGAAGGTGGCGAACGCGGCCCCCACGCAGCGCCGCGCGCCGCCGCCGAAGGGCATGAACTCGCTCGGACCATACTTGCGCCCGAGGAAGCGCTCGGGCCGAAACGTGTCGGGCGCTTCGAACACCGCGGGGTCGTAGTGGGCGAGCGCCACCGAGGGCGAGAGCAGCGTGCCCGCGGGCAGGCGGTGCCCCGCGAGCTCCGTGTCGCGCGTCACGCGGCGGCGAAAGAAGGGCACGATGGGGTGCATGCGCAGCGCCTCGTCGCAGGTCGCGGCCAGCAGCGGCACGCGCGCGAAGGCCTCGGGCGCGGCGTCGTCGCCGAGCGCGCCGAGGGCGTCGGTGAGGCGCGCGAGCGCGTCGGGGGCGCGGTGCAGCTCCCAGAGCGTCCAGGCGAGGGTGGTGGCCGTCGTCTCGTGACCCGCGATCACGAGCGTGCGCAGCTCGTCGACGAGCTCGTCGTCGCGCATGGGGGCGCCGTCCTCGTCGCGGGCCGCGAGCAGGAGCGAGAGCACATCGTCGCGGCTCCCTTCGGGGGCGCTGCGGGCGCGCGCGATCTCGTCGCGCAGGAGGGCG
>CANMAT010000602.1 GCA_947494865.1 Deltaproteobacteria bacterium | reverse complement strand
GGAGAACGAGGGCCGCGCCGAGCGCCGCGTCGACCGCGAGGAGCGCAAGAAGACCAAAGGCCGCGAGCGCGCGGGCGACGAGCGCGTCGAGCGCGAGGAGATCGAGATCGGCGCCGCGATGGACGAGGCGCGCGAGAGCCACCGGACGTGGGCCCACGGCCACGATGACGGCGAGGAGCGCGGCGGCCACCTCGACGACGGCGAGGGGCGCGCCACGGGCGCCGACGGCGTGGTCGAAGACCAGGAGGAGCCCACCCTCGACGTGGAGGACGACGCCCTCCTCGTGCGGCTCTACCAGCGCAAGCGCGGCGGGCTCCGCGGGCCCAACAAGCAGCCCCTGCGGTACGAGCACCTCTTCATCGACGAGGCGCAAGACCTCTCGCCCGTCGAGCTCTCGGTGCTCATGGACACCACCGCCGACGACCGCTGCGTCACCCTCGCGGGCGACACCTCGCAGCGGCTCCTCATGGACAACGGCTTCACCGACTGGCGCGGCGTGCTCAAAGACCTCGGCCTCTCGGGCGTCGAGGTCGAGCCCCTGCGCATCGGGTACCGCTCCACCCTCGAGGTGCTCGCCTTCGCGCGCGCCGTGCTGGGGCCCCTCGCCGAGGCCGAGGCCCCCCTCGCCACGCGCCACGGCGCCCCCGTGGAGTTTCACGGCTTCAACGACATCGGCGCCGCCGTGGCCTTTCTGGGCGAGGCCCTGCGCGACCTCGCGCTCAACGAGCCGCGCGCCAACGTGGCCGTCATCGCGCGCGACCCCGAGCGCGCCGAGGTCTACTACCAGGGCCTCCTGCGCGCCGAGATCCCGCGCCTCGCGCGCGTGGCCGATCAAGACTTCTCGTTTCGCCCGGGCGTCGAGGTCACCGACATTCGCCAGGTGAAGGGCCTCGAGTTCGACTACGTGATCCTCGTCGATGTGACCGTGTCGCAGTACCCCGTCGACGACGAGTCGCGGCACCTCCTGCACATCGGCGCCACCCGCGCGGCGCACCAGCTCTGGGTCGTGGCCACGGGCGTCCCGTCGCCGCTCCTCCCCGCCTACATGTTCGACGAGTCGTTCTGAAATATCGTCGCTGAAGGCGTTACCGCCGCGCAAGGCGCTTGCGACGGCCTCGCCATTTGCCTTACGACGCGCGCCCATCTCGACGAACTGGTGCCAGTGAACGCAACGGAGCGCGTCTCGCCATGAAGCCTTTGTCTCACCGCACGCGGGTTCACTGTGGTCTCGCCTTCGCGGCCACGATCTCTCTCGGCACGAGCACCCTCGCCCAACCCGCGCGCCCCGCCGCGCAGCCCGCCGCGCAGCCCGCCGCGCCCTCAGCGACGGCGCCCGCGGCGACGGTGGTGACGCCGGCCGCCGCGGTGGTTGCCGCGCAGCCCACCCCGAGCGTGCTGCGCCTCGCGGCCTCGACGGGGCTCAACGGCCAGTTCGCGACGCTGGCATGCGGCGCCAACCCGCCCCCCGCGCAGGTGACCGCGCTCGCGGCCGACTTCGCGGGCGAGCCCGAGGCCCTCGCGCTCGACGCGGGCGACTTCGTGGGCGCCTCGGCCGTCGCGCGCTTCGCCGTCTCGCACGACGCCGCGGGCGTGGCGAGCGCCGCGGCCGCGATGAATCTCCGCGCGATGGCCGTCGGCCACCGCGACCTCGCGGCGCCGCGCGAGACGCTCCTCGCGGCGGCGGCGGCGTTCAGCGCGCGGCACATCCCGTACGTGCTCAGCAACCTGGTGTGCGCCCCCGCGGCGCGCGCGCTCTGCGAGGCCGTGGTCGACGCGGGCGACGACCCGGTGATCCTCGACACGCCGCAGGGGCGCGTGGCCTACCTCGCCGTGCTCACCCCGTCGGCGCTGCGCTTCGTCGCGGGCGACCGCGCGGCGGGCGTGACGCTCCAGGCGCCCGACGAGGCGATCGCCCGCGGCGTCGCGTCGGCGCGCGCGCACGGCGCCCGCTGGGTCGTGGTGGCCTACGACCCCGAGTGGCCCGGCAGCCGCGAAGACGCCCTCCACCTCGCGACGGAGCTCCCCGAGGGCGCGCGCCCCGACGTGATGCTCGTCAACGACGTGAGCAACGAGTTCAACTCCCTCGAGGCCTCACGCAGCGGCGTCGCGGTGGTGGCCACCCGCACCGGCCGCGCCGTGGCGGTCGAGCTCAACGGCGCGCGCCTCGCGCGCGAGGCCCGCGCGGGCGCCGCGCCGGCCGAGGTGACCGCGCTCGCCACGGGCACGCACACGTGGCTCTGCGAGACGCAGAACCGCTCGCTCGTGGGCGCCCACCTCGCGGCCCCGATGGACCGTGACGGGTTCACGGAGTTCTTCCTCAACGTGCTGCGCGACGAGACCGAGACGGAGGTCGCGATCCTCAACCGCGGCGCGGTGCAGGGGCGCGAGCTCTTCCCCCTCACGGGGGGCATCACGGCGCTGCAGCTCGCGGCCATGCTGCCCTTCGACGACCAGCTCTACGTGGGGCGCGTGCGCGGCTCGGTGCTCAAGGCGCTGGCCACGGCGCCGCGCGCGGCGGGGCTCATGATCCGCGGGGTCACCGTGCGCGGCGGCACCGTGAAGATCAACGGCCGCGACGTCGAGGCCAACACCTGGTACCGCGTGTCCACCACGCGCTTCATGGTCGAAGGGGGCGAAGGGGGCATCGGCGGCGACGCCGAGAGCGTCGAGCTCGAGCCCTTCGGCACGCAGGGCCCGCGGGAGTTCATCACCGCGTGGCTCGACCGTCCGCACGAGGGTGACATCACGCAGATTCCCGTCGACCCGGCGCGCCGCACGCGATGGACGTTCAACGCCTCCATCGACCTCGGGTTCAACCTCGTGAACGTGGCCAACCCCGCGGGGAGCGCCGTCGCGGGCACCACGATTCAGCCCTACGGCGACGCGCAGCTCACGCGCTCCGACACGATGGCCTTGCGCGGCGACCTGCAGCTCTTCGCCAACGCCGACCACCCGAACTGGAACTGGCGCAACGCCTTTCGCGCGCGCTACGGCCGCGCGAGCGTGGGCGGCGACGAGGAGTTCAAGGAGAACCTCGACCTCCTCACGCTGCGGTCGAACTTCACGTACACGGGGCTGAGCAGCGGCACCCACTGGTACGTGCCCACGCCCGACGCCGAGATCTACGCCGAGACCGAGTTCGACAGCGCCCCGCGCACCGACGGCGTGGTGATCGGCTCCGCGAACGACTTCCATCACTTTCAGCTCCGGCCCACGCTCGGCGCGCAGTTCACGTTCAACGACAACATCATCGCGCGCCTCGCGGCGGGTATGGACTACAAAGAAGTCCTCCAGCCCGAGACCACGCCGTCGTACGTGCTCCTCGCGCGCGTCACGGTCTCGCCCTGGGAGGTGTTCACCCTCCGCGGCCGCGCCGTCACCTGGAACGCCGAGGCCGAGTTCGCCGTGCGTCAGGCCTTCAGCGACTCGGCCAACGGCAACAACGCGCGCGACGGCCAGCTCCGGCTCAACACGCGCCTCGCGGTGCCCATCGTGAGCGCCCTGTCGCTCACCATCTCGTACGACCTCTTCGGCCGCCTCGCGCGCGGCAACGAGCTCGGCGTCGCCCACGACGTCACCCTCGGCCTCGCGTATACGTGGGCCCGCGCGGTGCAGACCTTCGGTCGCTGATTCGCGCGCCCGCCGCCCTCCTACCGCCTCACACATCACTCCGAGAAGCACCCCCTATATGGCCATGCGATTTCGCAACTTCGGCGGCATCTACCAGTTCATGATCAACGACGAGGACGACCTCGCCCAGATCGACGCGCT
>CANMAT010000601.1 GCA_947494865.1 Deltaproteobacteria bacterium | reverse complement strand
CGGTCAGTGTCTGCTCTCGATGTCGCGGCTGCGCGTGCCCGTGATCGCGACCGTGATCGGCGAGGGAGGCTCCGGCGGCGCGCTCGCGCTCGGCGTCGCCAACCGCGTCGTGATGCTCGAGTTCTCGACGTACTCGGTGATCTCTCCCGAGGGCTGCGCGTCGATCTTGTGGAAGGACCGCGCGCGCGGCCCCGAGGCGGCCGAGCAGCTCAAGGTGACGGCCGATCACCTGTTGCGCTTCGGCGTGGTCGACGAGCTCGTGCCCGAGCCCCCCGGCGGCGCGCACCGCGACCCCGACGAGAGCGCGCGGCGCGTGGGCGACGCCATCGAGCGCCACCTCGACGCGCTCGCGCCCCTCGACGGCGCCCAGCTCGCCGAAGACCGCTATCGCAAGTACCGCGCGATCGGCGAGTTCACGGGCGAGTGACGCGTTGACCGACCCGCGCTGGCTCGTCGCGATCGTGGTGTGCGTGGCCTTCGTGACCGAGTCGGCGCTCGGCTTCGGGGGCACGGTGATCGCCGTGGCCGTGGGCTCGATGCTCGTGCCCATGCGCCCGCTCCTCGCGGCGCTCGTGCCCCTCAACATGGTGCTCTCGGCGTACTTCACCGTGCGCTGCCGGGCCGACATCGACCGCGCCGTGCTCCTGCGACGCGTGCTCCCGTACATGCTCGCCGCGATGCCCGTCGGGATGCTCGTGGCCGCGCGCCTCCCCGAGTCGTCGCTCAAGCGCGCGTTCGGGGGCTTCGTGGTTCTGCTCTCGTGCGTCGAGCTCGCCCGCGCCGCGCGCAGCACGCCCGCGCGGCCGCTCACCCGCAACGCCTCGCGCGCCATGCTCGCCGCGGGCGGCGCCGTGCACGGCATGTTCGGCGTGGGAGGGCCCCTCGCGGTGTACGTGATCAGCCGCTGGATCACCGCCAAGGGGCCCTTTCGCGCCACCCTCAACGCCCTGTGGCTCACGCTCAACGTGGTGTTTCTCGTGCCGTACGTGCGCGAGGGGCTGGTGAGCGCGCAGAGCCTCCGCGCGAGCCTCGCGCTGTCGCCCGCGCTCGCCGTGGGCATGGTGCTGGGCGAGCTCGCGCACCGCCACGTTCCGCAGCGACACTTTCGAAGCGGCGTGTACGTGATGCTCCTCGCAGCGGGCGCCATGCTCGTCGCGCGCGGGTGATGCGAAGAGAGCTTGTCGGGGGAGAATGGCTGTGGTACCCACTCCGTCCGCTCGCGAAATACGCGCGCGACGGAGGCGTGGCCGAGTGGCCTAAGGCGGCGGCTTGCTAAGCCGTTGATGGGGCAACCCATCCGCAGGTTCGAATCCTGCCGCCTCCGCAGGTTTCTAGCACGATGAGGGCAACCACAACCGAGAGGCTATGGTTGCCCTTCTCGTTTGTGGTCAGCGCGTCACGCGGCGGCCGATCATGTCGGCGAAGGCGCTGAAGGGCGAGGCGTCGCCCGTGTCGCAGATCGAGGCCACCATGCCGTTGCGGCAGGGCGCGCCGGCGCAGAGGGCCGACTCGTCGAAGCGCCGCGCGATCTCGGCGATGCGTCGGGCGCGCCACGCGAAGGGCTGATCGCTCGCGGCGCAGCTCAGGGTGGGCGCGCTGCCCCGGAGCCTGCACGCGGGCACGGTGCGCGTGGAGCACATCGGGTCGGGCTCGATCGCGCGCATCGAGGTGGGGCCCGACGGATCCCTCGGGTTCGCGTAGGCGCGGGCGCCGTCGCGGGCGTAGAAATCGTCAGGACGATCGGCGTTGGCGGGGCCGAGGAGGGCGTCCCAGTCGGTGCGCCCGTCGGCGCGCTGAGGCACCGCGAGGGGGACGCCCGTGATGGCGCCGAACACGATGCGCTCGGGGTGCCCGGGCTTGAGCCCCAGCAGGCCGCGCGTGGGGCGCGCGGGGTCGACGTAGCGCTCCAGGGGCCAGGTGGGGTCTTGCGGGCCGCCCGCGGCGCCGCGGTAGAACCGGAGGTTGAGGTCGGCGGAGGCCCAGCGCGTCGCGGCGGGCTCGTACACGTCGGCGGCGTCGGCGCAGGCCCCTACGCCGTCGTGGTAGCGGCAGTCGCGCACGGAGCCGTCGTCTTCGTCGGTGAGCACCAGCACCGCGAGCGTGGCGTCGGCGCGGAGGAAGCCCGCGTTGCGCCCGCCCGCGGCGCTGTGCGTGATGAGCGCGCGGTACACGGCCTCGAGCTGCTGCTCGAGCCCGCAGCCCCCGAGGCCGATCTGCGTCTGACACCGCGGCGCGTTGACGACGAACATCGCGTCGTCGGTGTCGCGCACCGTCATGAAGGGGGCGTCGGTGACGTCGGGCGTGCAGAAGGCGTCGCGCGACACGTCGACGAGGGGGCGCGTGCGCGTGGCCACGCCGCGAAGGCGCGGGTTGAGCACGCCGTGGTCGCCGCCGTCGGTGTTGGCGCAGCTCGGAGTGGCAGTGCCCGGCGTGCCGAGGTCGGTGCTGACCACGCCGAGGTGAACGTCGCGCACGCCGTAGCGCGCGAAGAGCGGCGGCAGCACGTTGCCGAGGTAGTTGGTGAGGTACTCCTGCCCGTGTGTCATCGAGTTGGAGTTGTCGATGACGACGAGGAGGTCGACGCTGGCCGCGCCCGTGGGCGCAGGGCCGCCATCGACGACGGGCGCGTCGACGGGTGCCGCGTCGGGGGAGGGGGCGTCGTAGGTGTTGCCGTCGGTGAAGGGGGCGTCGGTGGCGCCCGCGTCGCCGCTCGCGAGGGGGACGACGTTGACGTAGCAGCCCGCGAGGAGCGCGCTCGAGACGAGGGCCAGAGGCGAAGACAGACGTCGGCGGGTCGGGGTCATGGTGACGCTCCCTACGGGGTCGCGCGCCCTCTCGCCGCGGGGGTGCGGCGTCATCGGCGACCTTGTGCTCACGATTGCGAGGGGGGCTTCGCGCGCTTCACGAAAAAGAAATGCTGCGATCACAATTCGAGGCCGAGCCCGACCGACAGCGCCAGGCTCAAGAGCGACTGCGCGTGCACCGAGGTGGGCGCGCGGGCCGGTGTGGTGACCACGAAGTCGTTGCGCACGAAGGCCAGCGACGTGGCCGCGCCCAGGTCGATGCGCAGCGGTCCTACGAGGCGCGCCGCGCCGCGCAGGTCGACCACCGCGGCGACCCAGGGGTAGTTGCCCGGCTCGAGCGGCGCGAGCCCGTACGTGACGGCGTGCGTGAGGCCCGCCGAGGCGCCGCCGCAGCCCGCCAGCGTGAGCCACGCGAGCGGGCTCCCATGGGCGCATACGCCGAGCGAAGCGCGCGTCATGCCGAAGGCCCACTCGCCCGATGCGCCGGTGCGAACCTGAGGCTCGAAGGCGACGCTCCCGTAGAGGCTCGCGTGCGGGAGCACGGCTCCCTCGATGCGGGCCACGGCGCCGAACGCGACGCCGGGGAGCGGGCCCACGAGCGCCTCGCCCACGAGCGTGAGGTGCGGCCGCGCGCGCGTCGCGGGAGGCCGCGGGGGCGCGGGCGGCGGCGGTGGAGGGCGCGCGGTCTCGGGGTCGACGCGGGGCGCCTGCGGAGGCGTCGGAGCGAGCGCGAGCGTGACGCTCACCGCGACGGCGACGGCGATCGTGTCGCAGGCGGGCGACGCGTCGTCGAGGTCGCGCCGAAGTATCACGTCGCCCTGCGCGTCGCGAAAGAGGAGCCGCGCGCGCCAGCGGTCGGCGACGCGCTCTACGCTGGCCTCGGCGCTCGTGCGCGACGCGGGCGAGAAGGGGTCGCGGCCGACGCGCGCGCGCACCGCGGACATCATGTCGGCGGGCGAGGGGCAGCG
>CANMAT010000600.1 GCA_947494865.1 Deltaproteobacteria bacterium | reverse complement strand
TGGCCCGCCGCGGCGGCCCGCGCGGCGTCGCTCCCTTCGCTCGCGTGGGTGAGCGCGTCGCCCGCGTGGACGGCCGCGCTCGTCGCCGCGCAGTGCCTCTTCGCGGCGCAGCTCGCGCTCGGGTGGCACACGCGCGTCGCCGTCGTCGCCTCGTGGGCGCTCCTCGTGTCGGTGCACGGCCGCAACGCGCTGGTGCTCCAGGGCGGAGACCTCGAGCTGCGTCTGTTGCTCTTCTGGTCGATGGGGCTCCCGCTCGGCGCGCGGGCCTCGCTCGACGCCCGCCGCGCGCCCACCACGGCCACGGCGGTGCGCTCCGCCGCGAGCGCGGCGCTGCTCCTCCAGGTGGCGATGATCTACGTCACGAGCGCGCTGCTCAAGCGCGACCCCGCGTGGTGGCGCACCGGCGACGCCGTGCGCGAGGCGCTCTCGCTCGAGTCGTACACGCTGCCCCTCGCGGCGAGGCTCCTCGCGTGGCCTCGCGCGCTCCGCGCGGTCACGTGGGCGACGCTCGCGCTCGAGCTCGTGGGCCCGCTGGTCGTGTTCGCGCCGTGGCGCCGGCGGGCGCTGCGCGTGGCCGTTCCGCTCGCCTTCATGTTGTTTCACCTCGGGCTCGCGCTCACGCTGAAGCTCGGGCTCTTTCCGCTCATCGGCGCGCTCGGGTGGGTGCCCTTTCTGCCCCTCTCGCGCGACGAGAGAACGCTCGCGCCGTCGTCGCGGTTCACCGCCCTCGCGGTGGCGCTCTGCTTCGCGCTCGCGGCGATGTGCGCGGCGCGGCCGTGGCTCCCGCGGCTCCCGCCGGCGCCGCTCTACGGGCTCGCGCGGGCGCTTCGCCTCGACCAACGGTGGGACCTCTTCGCCCCCCGCCCGCTGCAGCACGACAGCTGGTTAGTCGCGCTGGGCGCGCTGCCCGACGGCCGCGAGATCGACCTCGACACGGGCCTCGCCCCCACGTGGTCGCCGCCGCGCCCGTGGGCGTCGCTCTATCCCACCCTGCGCTGGCGGCGCTACGACGCCAGCCTGCGCCGCGGCGACCTCGCGCCGCTCCGAGAGTTCGCCGGGTGGAAGCGCCGCTGCTTCGCGCGCGCGCACCCCGAGGCGCCAGCCTTCGCGCGCGTGAGCGTGGTGCGGGTCATGGTGTCGACGCGCGACCGCGCCGACGTCACCAGCGAGACGCTCTACACCTGGCCCGAGGCGCCTCGATAGGGTGTGACATAGTATGTCACGCTTGTGCGTGCTTGACAGGCCCGGGGGCCTTGGAGCCCTATCACGGTCACCCCCATGACGATCATTCACGGCGCGCGTCCGAAGCCCATGGTGCTGGTCATTCTCGACGGATTCGGCGAGCGGGTCGACCGCGAGGCCAACGCCGTTCTCATGGCTCGCACGCCCAACCTCAACGCGCTCACCGAGCGCTTTCCGCACACGCTCATCGGCACGAGCGGGCCCGACGTGGGGCTCCCGGTGGGGCAGATGGGCAACAGCGAGGTGGGGCACCTCAACTTCGGGGCGGGGCGCATCGCGCAGATGGACATCTCGCGCATCGACGTGGCCGTGGCCGACGGCAGCCTCGCGAAGAACCCGGTGATCGGTGACGTCTTCGCGCGCGCGAAGGCGCTCGGCGGCGCGGCGCACCTGCTCGGGCTCGTTTCGAACGGCGGGGTGCACAGCTCGCTCGAGCACCTGCTCGCGCTCATCGACGCGGCGGCCACGGCGGGCGTCGCGGTGAAGGTGCACGCCTTCCTCGACGGGCGCGACACGCCCCCGCGGTGCGCCGAGGAGTTTCTCGCGCGCCTCGACGCGCAGCTGCAGGGCAAGGGCGAGATCGCCACGCTCTCGGGCCGCTACTGGGCGATGGACCGTGACCAGCGGTGGGACCGCGTCGCGCGCGCCTACGACGCCGTCGTGCACGCGCGGGCGCCCCGCTTCGCCACGTGGCGCGAGGCCCTCGCGGCGGCCTACGCGCTCGGGCAGAACGACGAGTTCGTCGAGCCGCGGGTGCTCGGCGCCTACGCGGGCGTCGCGGGCGAGCGCGACACGGCGCTGTTCTTCAACTTTCGCCCCGACCGCGCGCGCGAGATCACCCTCGCCCTCACGGCGGCAGACTTCAATTTCTTCGACCGCGGAACCGCGCCGCGCTTCGCACGCTACGCGTGCATGACGCAGTACGACCCCACGCTCGCGCTCCCCGTCGCGTACCCGAAGGAGTCGTACCCCGACATCTTTCCCGAGCTGATCTCGCGCGAGGGCCTCGGCCAGTTTCGCTGCGCCGAGACCGAGAAGTATGCCCACGTGACCTACTTCTTCAACGGCGGCCGCGAGGCGCCCTACGCGGGCGAAGAGCGCGCCCTGGTGCCCAGCCCCCGCGACGTGGCCACCTACGACAAGAAGCCCGAGATGAGCGCCCCCGAGGTGACGCGCGTGACCGCCGAGGCCGTGCGCAGCGGGCGCTACGACTTCGTGCTGGTGAACTACGCCAACCCCGACATGGTGGGGCACACGGGCGTGCTCGACGCGGCCATCACCGCCGTCGAGACGGTCGACCGCAGCATCGGCGAGCTCACGCGCGCCGTGCTCGACGTGGGCGGCGCGATGATCATCACGTCGGACCACGGCAACTGCGAGACGATGGTCGACCCCATCACCGGGGCCGCGCACACGGCGCACACGCTCAACCCGGTTCCGCTGTGGTTTGTGCGGGGCGCCGACGAGGGGCACAAGGTGTTTTTGCGTCACGGGCGCATCTGCGACGTGGCCCCCACGATGCTCGAGCTCATGGGCCTCGCCCAACCCGCGGCGATGTCGGGCCGCTCGCTCTTTCACCTCCCCTGAATCGGCGCGCGGCGCGCGTGCGCATCAGCGCGGCGATCAGCTGATTTGCTTGCTACGGCAGACCTTTGACCGGCACTCTATCGCCGAGCGGCGTCGTGGCGCCGACGCGCGAGGCGCATGAGAACCTTGTTGCACACGCGGGGGATGGCGGAGGCTGACAAGGCTCGCAAGATTCGCCTGTTGACCTCCGTGCTTCGCACGATGGTGCTCATGGGTGCGCTGGGCCTCATCGCGGCGATCGTCGATGGGCGCAACGACACGCGGGTGACCCTGGGCTTCTACACCCCGATTTTTCTCGGGATCTTCTGGCTCAGCCGCGCGGTGCGGCGCGGTCGGGTGGAGGTCGTCGCGTGGTCGGTGTCGCTCTTCTTCTGGATCATCGTGGCCTTCGTGACGCTCTTCTTCGGCGGCCTCCAGGGTGAGAACGCGACCTGCTTCGGGGTGAGCGCCATGCTCGTGGGGAGCGTGGTGGGCGGCCGGGCCGCGGTCAGCCTCGCCGCCGCGTCGTCGGCGTGGTGCGCGTTCATCGCGGTGCTCGAGCTGCGCCACGCGCTGCCCGCGCCGCTCGGGCACTACAGCCCCATCAACTCGTGGACGGCGATCACGGTCTCGCTCGTGATGATGTCGGTGCTGCTGCGCAACTCGCTCGACTCGATGCGCGCGATGCACGAGCAGGCGCAGGAGAGCGCGGCGCAGCGCGACGAGGCCCTGCGGCGGTCGATTCAGGCGCAGAAGATGGAGCTCGTGGGCAACCTCGCGAGCGGGGTGGCTCACGATTTCAACAACCTCCTGTCGGTGATCTCGAGCGTGTCGGAGTCGCTCCGCGCCGAGGTGGGCCCCGGGCGCTCGAGCGGTGCCGAGCTGCTCGACGACCTCGACGCGGCCACGTCGCGGGCCGTGCTCATGACGCGGCAGCTGCTCTCGTTCGGGCGAAACCAGCCCGG
>CANMAT010000599.1 GCA_947494865.1 Deltaproteobacteria bacterium | reverse complement strand
GCGGCGTCGCGCACCGCGGCGGCGAAGAAGCCCACGAGCGGCGCGTCGGTGGCGCGCGCGTGCTGCGGGCGGAGCGTGACGCCCAGCGCGGCGGCGCGGTCGGCGAGGGCGCGCGAGGCCGCGGAGGGCGCGTCGAGCCCGCGTAGCGCGCGCGCGACGGGGGCGGTGACCTGTACGGTGATGGGCACGACCGCGGAGGGTACACCCGCCGCGCGGCCCGCTCATCGATCGCGATGGCTTCGGCCAATTTCGAGGAGCGACACGAGATGGCTGGCGGCGGCCACGGGCACCAGAAACGCCGGGAGCCACACGAAGGGCACCTCGGCCACGACGGCGGCGGACACCCCCTCGTGGAAGCGCCGCAGGGGCCCCGGGAACGACATCGCCGCGGTGGCCACGATGTTGACGAGCATCGCGAGCGACGCGACGTGCCACGCGGCGAGCGTGCGCAGGCCGATGCGCCCGCGGTGCAACGCGAGCGCCACGAAGGGCGCGGTGAGGCCCACGGCGACGTCGAAGTTGCGCCCGCTCCATGTCATTTGCACGGGCACGAGCTCGCGCGTGTAGAGGGCGTGCAGGGCCATCTCGACGGGCACGCGAAAGCACTGGAGGCCGGCGATGCCCGCGAGCGAGGCGGCCGCCACGAAGCGCCTCCCGGCGGCGCCCCGCGAGAAGGCCACGAGCGCCGCGGTGCACGCCATCGCCGCGACCATCACGCGCGGAGGCAGCGCGTCGAAGCGTCGAAACACGCCGACGTGCGCGAGGCCGAAGACGATCGCGAGCCACAGCCCCACGGCGCCCGCCATGGCCGCGCCCACCCCCGCGCGCCGCGCCGCGAACACCAGCGCCACCGCGGCCATCGCCATCGCCGCGAAGAACGGAACCACCACCGCAAGCTCGTACGCTCTCATGCGCGAGTCGCTGTGCAGCGCGCGGGCCACGCGCGATCGCCGCGCTTCATGTCGCGCGACCTCGCGGGGTTGTACAGCGCGCTGACACAGGGTGACGGCCCGCTGTACAGCGTTCGTGCCTCGCGCTTCGAGGGTTGCGCGCGCCGGCGTTCTCGCGTGAGTGTAGGCGCCTTCGGTGAGCACGACGACGCACACGCGAGAGGCGCACCTGCGCGCGGTGGCCACGCAGTTTCTCCGGCTGCGCCCGTGGATCGTGGCGCCCATGATGGTCAACACGGTCGCGACGCTCGCGCTCGCGGGCGCGCCGACGCGGCAGGTGCGGGCGCTCGCGGTGATGTTTCCGCTCGCGCTGGGGTACTTCGCGCGCGAGGCGGCGCTGGGCCGACGGAGGCTCGTGACCGAGCGCGAGTTCTTCGCGTCGCTCGTGGTCACGCTCGCGGGCATCTCGCTCGCGTGCGCGGCCACCGGGGGCATCGCGAGCCCGGTGCTCCCGATGCTCTTCGCGCCGACGGTGATCGCCTTCGCCGCCTTCGGTCGCTCGCGCCGCAGCGACGCCCTCGCGGCGCTTCTCGCGCTCGTGCTCGCGGGCCTCGCGCTCGCGCCCGCGGGGGCGCCCTTCGCGGCCCTGCCCGCCCGCGCCTCGCGGTGGATGCTGTTCGTGTGCGCCCTCGACGCGGCGGTGCTCCTGCGCGTCGGCGTGGCGTCGCTCTCCGACGCGTACGACGTCTCGCAGAGCGCGCTCACGCTCGCCAGCGCCGACGTGGTCGAGGCCGCGCACGCGCGCACCCGCACGCTCGAGGCCCTCGGCGCGAAGGTGGCGCACGAGATCAAGAACCCCCTCGCCGCCGTGCGCGGCCTCGTCGAGCTCCTGCGCGAAGACACCGCCGACCCGCGCCAGCAGCGGCGCCTCGCGGTGGCGCAGGGCGAGGTGGCCCGCATCGAGGGCATCTTGCGCGACTACCTGAGCTTCGCGCGCCCGCTCTCGTCGCTCGCGCTCGCGCCGTGCGACCTCGGCGCGGTGGCGCGCGACGTGGTGCGCGTGCTCGAAGATTTCGCCGCGCGCAAGGGCGTCGCGCTCACCGGCGAGGGCGACGCGCTCGCCGCCACCGCCGACGCGCGGCGGGTGAAGGAGGCGCTCCTCAACCTCGCCCTCAACGCCCTCGCGGCCACGCCCGACGGCGGCCGCGTGACCCTCTCGTGGGGGACTCACGAAGACGGTGTGTCCCTCGCGGTGCGTGACACGGGCTGCGGCCTCGACGCGGCCGCCCTCGCCCGCGTCGGCACGGCGTTCTACACCACGCGCCCCGACGGCACGGGCCTCGGTGTACACCTCGCTCGGCAGGCGGCCGAGCAGCACGGCGGCGCGCTCACGTACACCAGCGAGCCCGGAGCGGGTACCGTCGCCACGCTGCGACTGCCGCGCGACGCGAGGCCCCATGCCGACGATCCTGCTCTGTGACGACGAGCCCGCGCTGCTCTTCACGCTCGAAGAGGCGCTCGAACCGCGAGGTTACCGCACCGTAACCGCGCGCTCCGCCGAGGAGGCCCTCACCCGCCTCGACGAGGCCGACGTGGTGGTGACCGACCTCGTGATGGGCGCACTCTCGGGCCTCGACCTGGTGCGCGCCGCGCGCAAGCACGACGCCGCGCTCCCTGTCATTCTGCTCACGGCGCGGGGCTCCGAGCGCGTGGCCGTCGAGGCCATGAAGGCCGGCGCCTACGACTACCTCACCAAGCCCTTCGGCATCGAGGAGCTGCGGCTCGTCGTGGCCCGCGCGGTCGAGGCCTCGTCGCTGCGCCGCGAGGCGCGACGCAACGCGACGGCGCAGACCCTCGGCCGCCCCGTGGTGGGCGACAGCCCGCGGTGGCGCGCCCTCGTCGACGCCGCGCTGCGTGTCGCGCGGCGCGAGGTGCCGGTGCTCCTGCGCGGCGAGACGGGCACCGGAAAGGAGCTCGTGGCCTCGATGATCCACGCGGCCTCCGAGCGGCGCGAGCGCGCGTGCGTGCGGGTCAACTGCGCGGCCATTCCGACGGAGCTCGCCGAGAGCGAGCTCTTCGGCCACGCGAAGGGGGCGTTCACGGGCGCCGCGGCCGCGCACGCGGGGTGGTTCGCCCAGGCCCACGGCGGCACGCTGGTGCTCGACGAGGTGGGCGAGCTCCCCCTCGCGGTGCAGGCGAGGCTGCTGCGCGCGCTGCAAGACGGAGAGATTCAACCCCTGGGCACCGGGCGCGTGGCGAAGGTCGACGTGCGCGTGGTGGCCGCGACGCACCGCGACCTCGCCGCCGACGTCGCCGCGGGGCGCTTCCGGCAAGACCTCTACTATCGCCTCTCGGTGGTCGAGCTGCGCGTGCCCCCGCTGCGAGAGCGCGCCGACGACATCCCCTCGCTGGTGAGCGCCTTCGTCGAGCGGTACCGCGCGCGCTTCGAACTCGCCTCGGTGCGCTTCACGCCCGCGCTCGTGGCGTCGCTCTCCGCGCGCCCGTGGCCGGGCAACGTGCGCGAGCTCGAGAACGCCGTGGCGCGCATCGTGGCGCTCTCCGACGGCGGCACCCTCGACCTCGACGCGCTCGCCGCGCTCGACCTCGACGCGCCGCCCGCGCCCGCGGCGTCGGCCAGCCTGCGCGATCAGGTCGACGGCTTCGAACGCGCGCTCCTCACGCGGGTGCTCGGCGAGTGCGCGGGCAACCAGTCGGAGGCCGCGCGCCGGCTCGGCGTGACGCGCACCACGCTCATCGAGAAGCTCAAGCGCCTCGGCGTAGACCGCTGAAAATGACTATTCTGTAGTTGATTTGCGAGGCGAGCGCTCAGCCGACGGCGGTGCCGAAGGGGCGCGTCTGGTCGGAGCGGGGCGCTGGGGGAAAGG
>CANMAT010000598.1 GCA_947494865.1 Deltaproteobacteria bacterium | reverse complement strand
GGTGGCCTCGCCCGCGCGGTCGGGGCACCCCATGGTGCACGGGAGGGTGCAGAAGCCCTTCGTGGCGCCCGCGGCGATGCGGCACACGCCGTTGGTGAAGTTGCACTCGCTGTTGGCGCTGCACTCGGCGCCCACCCAGCGCTGCGCGAGGTCGACGGCGCGCCCGTCGGTGAGGCGCTCGACGGCCTGCTGGATCTTCACGGCGGTGCGCGGGTGGTTGTGAATGCGGCCGTACACTTCGACAATGTCGGCGGCGCTCATGCGCACGCAGCCGTGCGACACGTACCCGCGGCGCAGCGCGCCGCCGTTGGGGGCGGTGAAGCCGTCGATGGGGCCGTGGATGCCGTAGCCCGCCGTGGCCGGGCCCGCGAGGCGAATGAAGGGGAGGCCGGCGAACACGGGCGTGCGAACGCCGCGGTCTTCGTGCCAGATGCGGCAGGGGTAGTAGTAGCCCCAGCGGCCGTCGGCGAACTCGGTGGTGTTGGCGCCCGTGTAGAACACGCCCGTCGGCGCGGCCTCGCTGGTGGGGGTGAGCGAGCGGCCGTTCTCGAGCGAGCCGGGGCCGATGGGAAACACCCGGTCGTACGTGCCGCCGCGGTCGCGCAGGTGCAGCGTGAGGCCGTCGAGCGACACCACCACCTCGGGGTTGGCCAGGGGCTCGACCGCGGGGATGTCTTTGCAGCGCGTGGCGTACATCCACGAGCCGGGGTTGCGCGCCTCGGCCACGTCGGAGATGTCACCCGTGGCGAGGTCGTCGGTGCCGCCCGACTCGGAGTAGCTCTCGTCGTCGGCGGCGCAGCCCGCCGCGAGCGAAACGAAGACCAGCGCGCACGCCCCACGAAGCACCTGAGACTTCATGGGGCGCGGGTAGCACAATGTAGGTACGCGCGTCTACGGCGTCTGGCGAAACATCGCGCCGACGGCGCCGAGCACGGTGTCGGGGATCACCAGGTCGCCCGCGATGGCGGCCCCTGCGCCGTTGGCGCGCGCGGTGACGAAGCCCGTGAGGGGGGCGTTGCCGTTGGGGGCGGTCTGAAAGCCCCGCGCGACGGCGCGGCCCATCTGCGGGTCGATGCGGCTCACGAGGCGCGCGAGGGCCATGGGGAGGGTGGCTCCGCCGAGCACGACCCCGTCGGCGGTGAGGCCCGGGATGGCCATCGGGGCCGCGTGGGGGGCGCGGGCCTCGCGGTAGCGGGCGAGCACGTTGGCGCCGTAGGCCATCCAGAGGTTGTTGCCGTCGGGCACGAGGAGCATCTCGAACTGGTTGTTCACCTGGAGGGCCTCGCGCACGCTGCGCTCGACGGTGGCGGGCACGGGCATCACGACCATGAGCGACCCCGCGGGGAGGCCCGTCGTGGGGGGCGTGCGCACGGTGGCCGGGTCGATGTGCCACTCGGTGCGAACGGCGCGCGCCACGGCGGGGCGCTTGAGGGCGGTGACGAGCGCGCGAAACGAGGCCACGGTGGGCGTCGCGGGGGCGTCGAGGGCGTAGGTGGCCACCGTCCACTGGGTGTTGTCTTGCGCGTGGCCCGACGACACGGCCGACTGAAAGCGGTTGTACCCGGGCGCGCGGAAGAAGCCCGCGAGGGCGGCGCGCAGGGCCGTGGCGTCGGCCGGCGGCAGCGGGAGGTTGGGCACGAGGAGGCGCGCCACGACGGGGCCCACGAGGTCGAGCTCGGGGCGCAGCGAGGCGATGGAGCCCGCGCTCGCGACGTAGGAGCCCGCGCCGGGCGCGAGGCGGTTGAGCACCTCGACGGAGGGGTGGGCGTCGTGCACGGTGGCGAAGAGCCGCTCGACGAGGGGGGCGCCGAGGGCGCGAAACCCGAGGTCGCCGTGGAGGCGCGTGGTGCCGTCGACGAAGCGCAGCGAGAGGCGCGCGCCGTCGAGGTCGGCGAGGCCCTGGGTGAGGGTGCGGGCCACCTGGTCGCGGAGGTAGGTGCGAATCTGGCTCTGGAGCTCGGGGTTGCTCGGGTCGGCGGCGGGGGTGAGCGCTTCGGGGAGGCGGTTGGCGGCGCGCTGCGCGTCTTCGGCGAAGTGCGTGCGAAGCTGCTCGGCGGCGAGGTCGATGGTGAGCTCGCCGGCGTCGGCCGCGAGGGGGCTCCGCGGGAGCGTGCGGGTGAGGTACGGCAGCGCGTCGGCGATGAAGTCGTAGCGCTCGGCGCACACGATCCGCGCGGCGCGGGCGTCGCCGCCGCCGACGGGGGCGAGCACGCACGCGGGGCCCGCGGTGCCTTCGGTCTCCTCGGTGCGCTCGATGCGGCGCACGCCGTTGGAGACGGGCGTGAGGCGGTGGCCCTGCGCGAGGGCGTCTTCGGCGCGGGGCATCGAGAGGGCGCCGAGGGAGAACACCGCGCGCGCCCGGTCGCGGGCGTCGAGGTACACCACCGCGTCGGCGGGGGCGTCGAGGTCGAGGGCGCGCGCGAGGCCCGTGTCGTCGTCCAGCATCGACGGAATCTGCTCCTCGAGGCCCGCGACGAGCTCGGCGAGGCCGAGGCGCTCGCCCAGGTGTCGCGCGAGGCTTTGCGGCGACGGCGTGCGCACGGTGAGCAGCAGCGCCGCGGGCGCAGGCACCGCGGAGAGGTCCGGCGGCGCCTCGACGGCGACCACAACGGGCGCCGCGACGGGCGCCACGACGGGAGGCGGGGTCGGCGTCGCGGCGCACTGCGGGAGCGCGGCCACGATCGCGATGCACGCTGCGAAGCGCGCGCGGTGCGTAACAACAGGGGTCTTCATGAGGGGGGAGCGGAGGATAGTTCCGCCGCGCGCCCTGAGAAAGGCCGATCAGCGCGTGAGCCAGTTCCAGAGCACGACCACGGGGAGGGTGATAAACCCGAGGTCTCCGTCGAGGCCGACGACCACGTCGAGGGCGCCTCCGTCGGGGGCGTAGCGGCCCTCCACCCACAGGCCCGCGGCCATTCCGTAGGCCGCGTGGAGGTTGACGCTGCGCGAGCCCCACCACACGCGCCCCGTGAGCCCCACGGGAAGCCGCGCGCGCTCCGTGAGATCGTAGGTAGCGCCCGCCGAGAGTACGAGGGGCGCGTCGGTCGAGACGGGCAGTTGCACGCTGAGCCCCGCGGCGGCGACGAGGGTGGCGAGGTCGTCGCTGTAGCCCGCCGCGAAGGGCCCCACGCGCACGCTCCGCGGGTCGCGGGAGCCGAAGAGCACGTCGGCGCGCAGGCCCGTGGTGACGAGCAGCGCGCGCTGCGTGGCGGGGCCCACGCGGGCGCCGCCGCCGAGGGTGAGCGCGGCCGTCCACTGGGTGTAGGCCGCGGCGGGGGAGGCGACGAGGGCGAGGGCGAGGGTGAGTGTGGCGGCGGTCGCCCTCACGGCGCGTGCTCGCTCAGCGCACGAGCCGCGGGAGTGCGCCGCGGAGCACGGTGGCGCTCACGGGCGTGTCGGGGCTTACCGTCACGGTGGTGTCGTAGGGCACCACGGCGTAGCCGCCGGAGCCGTAGTCGCGGTGCATGTGGGCGATCTGCCAGCCGGGCTGCAGGTCGGCGACGGGCGAGGTCGCGAACGACGGCGACGGGGCCCCTTCGCCGCGCCAGGCCACCACGAGGGGGCCGAGGCCGCGGGTCTCGTCGGTGGCGGCGTCGTAGCGGCCGTTGTCGTTGCGGTCGTCGTACACGAAGGTGAACGCCGTGGCGACGGGCGCCCCGAAGGCGCTCGACTGCGCCTCGGCGGGTGGCGCTCCGGCCTGCACCACGAAGTAGAGGGCGTAGCCCTCGGCGCTGAAGGTGAGGGCCGAGCTGTTGGTCTCGAGGGGGCCGAGCGC
>CANMAT010000597.1 GCA_947494865.1 Deltaproteobacteria bacterium | reverse complement strand
GTCTGCGACGTGACCATCACCTCGCCCTGCACGAGCGGCGTCGCGGTGGTGACCTCGGGCACCTGCTGAATCTGCCGCAGGAGGGGCGACCAGTCGGTGAAGCCGCCGCGCTCGCGGTCTACGATGATGTGCGCGTTGTTGCCGAGGATCTTGCGCTTGAGGTCGTTGCCGAAGCCCCCCATGACCGAGATGGTCATGCAGAGGGCGAAGGCGCCGAGGCCCACGCCGAAGAACGCCAGGAACGAGATCACCGTGAGAAAGCCGCTCTTGCGCGCGCGGAGCTGCCGCACCGCCACGAGCACCTCGGCGACGGAGCGCTCCATCGCGTCGAAGAGCTTCGGCAGCCACAGGAAGGTCGAGAGAAAGTAGCCCTGGAGGCACGCGAGCACGCCGCCCACGCGCAGCGCCACGAGGGTGCCCGCGGGCGCGGCGTCGAAGCCGTGCGGCGCGACGCGGTACGAGCCCACGAGCATGCCCGCGCCGAGGCACAGGGCGAAGACCATCCACACGGCGATGAGGGCACTGCGCGCGCGCGGGCTCTTGAGCTGCCGCACGAGGTACCACAAGAGCAGCAGGTCGATGGCCATGCGTCGGCGCCTCGCGTGCCCTACGTCTCGGGCCGCAGGAGGGGGAAGAGCACCACGTCGCGGATGCTCTTCTGCCCCGTAAGAAGCATCACGAGGCGATCGACGCCGAGCCCGAAGCCCGCCGTCGGGGGCATGCCGTACGAGAGCGCGCGGATGTAGTCGGCATCGAAGTCCATCGCCTCGTCGTCGCCCTTCTCTCGGTTTACGAGCTGCGCGCGAAAGCGCTCGGCCTGATCGTCGGGGTCGTTGAGCTCCGAGAACGCGTTGGCGAGCTCGCGGCCTTCCACAAACAGTTCGAAGCGATCGGTGAAGGTGACGGGAAACCCTTCGCCGTACTGCGCCGCCTGCTTGTCGGCGTCTTTCTTTCGCGCGAGGGGCGACACGTCGAAGGGATAGTCGGTGACGAACACCGGCACGCTCTGCGACCCGTCGGCGGTGCGATAATCTTCTACGAGGTGGTGCTCGGCGAAGAGCTCATAGAGCGCGTACACCAGCTCGCCCGGCGCCGAGCATTTGCGCAGGTACTCGCGGTGATCCTTCTGGAGCCCTTCGGCGGCCATGAACACCTCGCGGGTGGCCTCCCACGCGCGCAGCCCCTCGCCCTTCGCCCACTGCGCTGCGAGGGCGGGCGCGCGCCGCTCGAGCGCGTCGGTGATGGCGTCGAGCATCCGTACGCGCTTCCACGGGCGGGCGAGCGAGTAGCTGCGCCCGTCGGCGTACTTCGGGTAGCGCGCGAGGAGCTTCGCGTCGGCGTCCGTCACGAGCTCCTCGGTCTCGCCCATGAGCACCTCGTAGGTGGCATAGGCCTGATAGAACTCGAGGATGGTGAACTCGGGGTTGTGCCGCGTCGAGATGCCCTCGTTGCGCCACACGCGACCGATCTCGTACACCCGGTCCATGCCGCCCACGATGAGTCTCTTGAGGTAGAGCTCGGGCGCGACGCGGAGGTAGAGGTCCATGTCGAGCGCGTTGTGGTGCGTGTTGAAGGGCTTCGCGTTGGCACCGCCGCGCATCGTCTGGAGCGTGGGCGTCTCTACCTCGATGAAGTCCCGCTCGTCGAACCACGCGCGGAGCGCGCGCACGATGATGGCCCGCGCGCGGAACACGTCGCCCACGTCGGGGTGGTTCGCGATCATGTCGGCGTAGCGCTGTCGGTAGCGCGTCTCCACCTCGCCGAGGCCGTACCACTCGCTCGGAATGGGCCGATAGCTCTTCGAGAGGGGGCGCAGCGAGCGCACCATGATCGACAGCTCGCCCGCCCGCGTGCGCATCGGACGCCCGACGGCCATCACGATGTCGCCCATGTCGAGCTCCTTCAAGAGCGCGAAGGTGGCACCCAGCTCCTTGGCCGAGAGAAAGAGCTGAATCTCGCCGCCGCCGTCGCGCAGCTTGGCGAACACGAGCTTGCCCGTGTCGCGCATGGCGATGATGCGCCCCGCGACGCGGTACTCGGCGCCCGCGTGGTCGCGGTCGAGCGTGGCCACGTCGTGGTCTTTGTGCGCGGCGCTGACGGTCGCGATGGGGTGCAGCTCGCCCGGGTCGTTGCCGAAGGCGAGGTGTCCCGCGGCGCGCCACGCGTCGGCCTTGGCGCGGCGCACCTCGTCGATGCTGCGGTGCGAGTCGGTCATCGGAGTGTGTATCGCTTTCAGTCGGTGGGGGCGCGGCGCGAGGCTTACGAGGCCTTGGCGCGCTTCTGCATCTGATCGAGGAGGTAGGCTTCGATGAAGGGGTCGAGGTCGCCGTCGAGCACGCCCGAGACGTTGCCCGTCTCGTGCTCGGTGCGAAGATCCTTCACGAGCTGGTAGGGCGCGAGCACGTACGAGCGAATCTGGTGGCCGAACGAGATGTTCGTGAGGTGCTCGTAGTACTTCTGAAACTCCTTGTCGCGGCGGGCCCGCTCCATCGCCCAGAGCCTCGCCTTGAGCTGCTTCATGGCGATGCGGCGGTTCTCGTGCTGCGAGCGCTCGCTCTGGCACTTGACCACGGTGCCCGTGGGCTTGTGCGTGATGCGAATGGCGGTCTCCACCTTGTTCACGTTCTGGCCGCCTTTGCCGCCCGAACGAAAGGTGTCGACCTCGAGGTCGCCGTCGCGCACGTCGATCTCGAAATCGTCGTCGAGCTCGGGCACCACGGTGACGCCCGAGAAGGCCGTCTGCCGGCGCGCGTTGGCGTCGAAGGGGGAGATGCGCACGAGGCGGTGAACGCCGTTCTCGGCCTTGAGGTACCCGAACGCGTACAGGCCCTTGATGGACACCGACACGCTCTTGAGCCCGGCCTCTTCGCCCTCGGTGGTGTCGCGCACCGTCACCGAAAACCCGCGCACCTGCGCCCAGCGCGTGTACATGCGCAGGAGCATCATGCACCAGTCCATCGCGTCGACGCCGCCGGCGCCCGCGTTGATCTCGAGGGTGCAGTCTGCGCGGTCGACCTCGTCGGCGAGCATCTGCTCGAGCTCCATCTTGCGCGTGCGCGCCTCGATGGGAGCGAGCGAGAGTTCGACCTCCTTCGCGATGTCGTCGTCGTTCTCCATGGCGGCGAGCTCGAGGAGCTCGGAGGCGTCGCGCACGTCTTTGGCGAGCGACTCGACCGTCTGGATCATCGACTCTTTCTCTGCGCGCTCCTTCAGGAGCTTCTGCGAACGATCGGCGTCGTCCCAGAATCCAGGGCGTGACGAGACCGCATCGAGCTCTTCGATGCGCTTCTTCAGCCTCGGGAGGTCAAAGATGCCTCCCGAGGTTCTCGGCCCTTCGGGCGAGATCCTCTAACTGGCTACGGGCTTCGGGAATCATTGGGCGGCGGGAGAGATAGCCGCACACCCTCGCGAGGTCAACCGTTCGGTTTCACCGCGCGGCGGGGTCTGCGAGCCACGCCGCGAGCGCGGCGGGCGTGAGGTCGAGCACCACGTCGCCGAGGCGCTGCGGCCCGATCGTGTCGAGGCGCGACGCGAGCAGCGCGCGCTCGGCCTCGGTGAGCTCGCGACCGAGGCGCCGCGAGAACAGTCGCCCGAGCGGCGCGAGGCCCTTGGCGAGGCCCTCGGTGCGGCCTTCGGTGCGGCCCAGCGAATAGATCGGACTGCGCATGATGAGCTCCTTCGGGAAGAGTGCCGCAAGCGTCGGCGCGAGTCCACGGTCGCGCCCGTCGGCCTCGGCGAGCACGGTCATCGCAGCGGCGAGGTCGGCGAGGCGGTCG
>CANMAT010000596.1 GCA_947494865.1 Deltaproteobacteria bacterium | reverse complement strand
GCTGCAGGCGACGCGTGAGCGCGGGCTGCGTGAGCCCCAGCGCGCGCGACGCGCGGGTGATGGTGCGGTGCTCGGCCACGGCCAGAAACGAGCGCATGAGGAGCAGGTCCATCTATGCAAGAATCACATGGATACGATCGAAACTATCAACTTTCGTGCATGGGGGGTGGTGGGTTAGCTTCGCGTCGACCGATGCATCGCGAGGGCGCTCCGCGGGGGCGCCGGGTGCGCGGCCTCACACCGGCTCCAGAAGGAGAACTTCGATGTTGAAGGCGTATCGCGAGCACGCGGCGAAGCGTGCCGAACAGGGTGTCGTTCCGCTCCCCCTCGACGCGGCGCAGGTGACGGCGCTCGTCGAGCTGTTCAAGAGCCCGCCCGCGGGCGAGGAGGCCTTTCTCCTCGACCTGCTCTCGAGCCGCGTGCCCGCTGGCGTCGACGACGCCGCGCGCGTGAAGGCGGCGTTTCTCGCCGACGTGGCGAAGGGCACGGCGACCTCTCCGCTCCTCGACCGCGTGCGCGCCACCGAGCTCCTGGGCACCATGCTCGGCGGCTTCAACGTCGACCCGCTCGTCGAGCTCCTCGACGACGCCGAGCTCGGCCGCGTGGCGGCGAAGCAGCTGTCGCGCACGCTCCTCGTGTTTGCCGCCTTCGACGACGTGGAGAAGAAGGCCTCCGCGGGCAACGCCAACGCGAAGGCCGTGCTCGCGTCGTGGGCCGCCGCCGAGTGGTTTACGAACCGCGCGCAGGTGCCCGCGAAGATCACCGTGACGGTCTTCAAGGTCGTGGGCGAGACGAACACCGACGACCTCTCGCCGGCCACCGATGCGTGGAGCCGCCCCGACATTCCCCTGCACGCGCTCGCGATGCTCAAGAACGCGCGCGAGGGCATTACCAACGCCGTCGCGCAGATCGAGGAGCTCAAGAAGAAGGGTCACCCCATCGCGTACGTGGGCGACGTGGTGGGCACCGGCTCGTCGCGCAAGTCGGCCACCAACTCGGTGCTGTGGCACATGGGCGACGACGTTCCCCACGTGCCCAACAAGCGCTCCGGCGGCGTGGTGCTCGGCGGCAAGATCGCGCCGATCTTCTTCAACACCATGGAAGACTCGGGGGCCCTCCCCATCGAGTGTGACGTGACGCGCCTCGCCATGGGCGACGTGATCACCGTGTACCCCTACGCGGGGCGCATCACCAACGAGGCGGGCGAGACGATCGCAACCTTCGAACTCAAGACTCCGGTGCTCCTCGACGAGGTGCAGGCCGGCGGGCGCATCCCGCTCATTATCGGGCGTAGCGTGACGACGCGCGCGCGCAAGGCCCTCGGGCTCGCCGCGAGCGAGGCGTTTCGGCTGCCCGTGGCGCCCCCCGACACGGGTCGGGGATACACCCTCGCGCAGAAGATCGTGGGCCGCGCGTGCGGCGTCGCGGGCGTGCGCCCGGGCACCTACTGCGAGCCCGTCACGTCGACGGTGGGCTCACAAGACACGACGGGCCCCATGACCCGCGACGAGCTCAAGGAGCTCGCGTGCCTGCGCTACTCGGCCGACCTCGTGATGCAGTCGTTCTGCCACACGGCGGCGTACCCGCGCTCCGTCGACGTGGAGACGCACAAGACGCTGCCCGAGTTCATGCACACGCGCGGCGGCGTCGCGCTGCGGCCCGGCGACGGCATCATTCACTCGTGGCTCAACCGCATGCTGCTGCCCGATCAGGTGGGCACCGGCGGCGACTCGCACACGCGCTTCCCGCTGGGCATCTCGTTCCCCGCGGGCTCGGGGCTGGTGGCCTTCGCGGCGGCGCTCGGCATCATGCCGCTCGACATGCCCGAGAGCGTGCTCGTGCGCTTCAAGGGCACGATGCAGCCGGGCGTTACGCTGCGCGATCTCGTGAACGCGATTCCGTGGGCGGCCCTCCAGACCGGCGATCTCACGGTGGCCAAGAAGGGCAAGAAGAACCTCTTCAACGGCCGCATCATCGAGATCGAGGGGCTGCCGAACCTCACCATCGAGCAGGCCTTCGAACTGAGCGACGCGACGGCGGAGCGCTCGGCCGCGGGCTGCACCACGCGCCTCGCCAAGGAGCCCGTGATCGAGTACCTGCGCTCCAACGTGGTGCTCTTGCGCTCGATGATCGCGAGCGGCTACGGCGACGCGGCCGCGCTCGAGCGCCGCGCGTCGAAGATGGAGGCGTGGCTCGCCGACCCGGTGCTGCTCGAGCCCGACGCCGACGCCGAGTACGCCAAGGTGATCGAGATCGACCTCGACCAGATCACCGAGCCGCTGCTCGCGTGCCCCAACGACCCCGACGACATCAAGAAGCTGTCGGAGGTGCAGGGCACCAAGATCGACGAGGTGTTTATCGGCTCGTGCATGACCAACATCGGGCACTTTCGCGCGGCGGGCTCGCTGCTGCAGAAGTTTTCGAAGCCCGTGCCCACGCGCCTCTGGGTGGCGCCGCCCACGCGCATGGACCAGTCGCAGCTCATGGACGAGGGCGTGTACGCGCAGTTCGCGGGCGCCGGCGCGCGCACCGAGATGCCGGGCTGCTCGCTTTGCATGGGCAACCAGGCGCAGACGATGCCGGGCGCCACGGTGATCTCCACCTCGACGCGCAACTTCCCGAACCGCCTGGGCCGAGACACCAACGTGTTCCTCGGCTCGGCGGAGGTGGCCGCGGTGGCGTCGATGCTCGGGCGACTGCCCACCCCGGCGGAGTACCTCACGTACGCCAACGACCTGCAGGCCAAGTCGGACCAGGTGTACCGGTACCTGAACTTCGACAAGATCCCCGCCTTCGTGGAGCAGGCCGCGGTCGCGAAGAACCGCGCGCTCCCCGTGCTGCAGTAGCCGCTCGCCCCCACGACGCCCGCGCGGCGCCCGTCGGCGCTGCGTGGGCGTCACGTTCTAGCAATACAATAGACGATCGTCACAGCGTACGGAGGTACGCCGTGAGCGCTGCGCGCTCGGGGGCTGTGAGGTCGAGGCCGAAGGTGTGCCCCGGAATAGCACCGGCGCCGTGGAGGCGTCGCGCGTAGTCGGGCGCGAGGCGCGCGGGGTCGAGGAGCGCGTCGAGGTCGGGCGCCGTTCCGTCGTGGAGGAGTGATCCGCGCGCGGAGACGCCCAGGAGCGAGGGCACGCGGTACATCCCCGTACCCCGGTAGGGCGAGCGCCCGATGTACGCGTCGGTGCCGACGACCGCGAGCGCAACGGGCTGCCCGGTGAAGTCCGGCGGCGCGTGGCACGACGCGCAGCGGGTGTCGAAGAGCGCGCGGCCGGTCGCTTCGACGGTGCCCGCGCGCGGTGGGAGCGGGTCTGCTGGGGCGAGCGTCCAGAGGTAGAGCGCGAGGCCGAGGGCGACCTCGCGGGGCGGGCGCACGACCTCGTGGTGCGCGGTGATGAGCAGCGTCTCGAGGCGCACGGCGAGGGCGATCACGTCGCGCTGAACGACCGTGGCGTTGTACTGAAGATGCGTGAGATACCGCGTGGGTCGCAGGTCGGGGATGCGCACGGGCGCGCTCCCGTCGTCGGTTGTGACGTCGACGCGACCGGGGCCCCACGCGCGCGACGCGGGCGAGGTGCCATCGTCGGCGGCGAGGCGTCCGAGGTCGAGCGAGGCGTTGCCGAGCCCGAGCGCGAGGGCGCCGTTGGCCGACGCCGCGTGGCAGGTGGAGCAGCTCATCGCGAGGGCGGGTGAGCCATCGGCCATGGCGGCGCGCACGAGGCCGCCGACGCCCCGCGCGGGGTCGACCCAGAGGCCGTAGGCGCGCGCGCGGTCGAGCGAGG
>CANMAT010000595.1 GCA_947494865.1 Deltaproteobacteria bacterium | reverse complement strand
TCGATCGTGACGGCCACGGGGGCGCGGGCCACCACCGACGTGCGCGCCGCCGTCGAGCGCGCCACCGCGCGCATGGAGGCCCCCCAGCGGGTCGAGGTGAGGGCCGTGCTCGCCGAGCTCGACGCGCTCGCCAGCGCGGCCGAAGACAGCGCCCCGCCGGAGGTGTCGAGCGCGCGCTTTCTGTCGCTCTGGCGGAGGATTGATGCGATCCTCCGCGCCGTTTCGACGGAAAGGTCTTCGTAGATGGTGCAGCCTCCCACTTCTTCCGACGGTCGCGCCGAGCTCGTGCTCCGCGCGCAGGCGCTCTCGCGCGCCGTGCTCGACGAGGTGGGGCGATCGTTCGTGGGCCACGGCGAGATCCCCGAGCTCATTCTCACCGCCCTCCTCGCGCGCGGGCACTGCCTCCTCGAGGGCGTCCCCGGCGTCGCGAAGACCACGCTCATCAAGGCCATGGCGGGCGCCATCGGCGGGTCGTTCAAGCGCATTCAGTTTACGCCCGACCTTTTGCCCAGTGACATCACCGGCACCTACGTGCTCTCGCAGCGCGACGGGGCCTTCACCCTGCGCCACGGGCCCATCTTCTCGCACGTGGTGCTCGGCGACGAGATCAACCGCGCCCCCGCCAAGACGCAGAGCGCCCTGCTCGAGGCCATGCAAGAGCACCAGGTGACCATCGACGGCGAGACCCACAAGCTCGCCGCGCCCTTCTTCGTGCTCGCCACGCAGAACCCCATCGAGCAAGAGGGCACGTACCCCCTCCCCGAGGCGCAGGTCGACCGCTTTCTCATGCGCATCGTGGTGCCGTACCCCAGCACCGACGACGAGATTCGCATTCTGCGCACCTACGCCGCCAGGGCGCCCGAGGCGCGCGCGGTGTGCTCCCTCGAGAACATCTTGTGGCTCCAGCAGGTGGCCAACGACGTTCACGTCGACGACGAGGTGTACGCCTACGCCGTCGCGCTCGCGCAGTACACCCGCACGCACCCGCGCATCGCCCTCGGGGCCTCGCCGCGCGCCTCGCTGGGCCTCGTGCTCGCCGCGCGCGCCGCGGCCGTCATCGCGGGCCGCGCGTACGTCACCCCCGACGACCTCAAGCGCGTCGCCACGCACGTGCTCGCCCACCGGCTCATCGTCACCGCCGAGGCCGAGAGCGAGGGGATGACCCGCGAGTCGCTCCTCGAAGAGGCCCTCGCCCGCGTGGCCTACCGCCGCGCCGACGCGCGCCCCGACCAGCACGCCCACGGCGCCGTCACCTCGCTCGCAGAGAACGCCCGGTAACGGAGGGATTGGCCCGTTGCCGTCGCTGAGCTACGCGGGACGCCTGGCCTTCGTCGGCGCCGTCGGGCTCTCGCTCGGCGGCCTCCTCGGCGGCGTGGCGCCCGTAGCGCTCGCGGGCAGCGCGGCCCTCACGAGCCTCGCGTTCGCCTGGGTTCTCACCGTCCCCCTCCCCCGCCGCATGCGCCGCGAGCGCCTCGAGTTCACCTGGTGGATGCCCGCCGCTGCGGGCGGCGTGCGACGCCCCGATGAGCTCGTGACCCTTCGTATCGCGCTGCGCAACCCCACCGACGAAGAGCTCGTGCTCGGCACGCCGCGCCTCGCGCTCTCGCCCGGTCTGCGACACACGCGGTGGCAAGGCGGGCGCGTGGCCATTCCCCCGAAGGCCGTGGCCACCTTCGACCTCGTGGTGCGCCCCGCGCATGCCGGGCGGCACGTGCTGCACGGCGCCTGGATGACCCTCTCGGGCCCGCTGGGGCTCGCGTGGGCTCCCCTGTACTTTCCCAACCCCCTGGTGATGGAGGTGCAGCCGCGCGCCTACGGAGCCACGGCGCACACCCGCGCCCGCTCGACGCCCGAGCGCGCGCCCGCGATGCGCTCGGGGCGCGCCGAGCGACGGGCGGGCGAGGGGCCCGAGATTCGCGAGCTGCGCGATTACCAGCAGGGCGACCCCATGCGACGCATCGCGTGGGGCCCCAGCGCGCGCAGGGGCAAGCTCCTGGTGCGCGAGACCGAAGACGAGTCGCAGACCACGCGCGTGCTCGTGCTCGACGCCTCGGCCACCATGCGCGGCGACGACCGCGGCGCGGCCAAGATCGACTACGCCATCGAGCTCGCGGCGCAGTGCGCGCGCCTCTCGGCCAGCGGGGGCGACCGCCTCGGGCTCGTGGGCTTCGACCGACGTGTGGTGGCTCACGTCGAGCCCGGCGATGGCCCCGCGCACCTGCGTCAGCTCGTGGCAGCCGCGGTCGACCTGCGCGCCCTCGTCGACGAAGACCTCACCGACGTCGACGAAGAGCAGCTCCTCGAGACCGTGGCCCGCTACTTTCGCGAGCAGGAGGGCGTCGATGCCTTTCGCGACGCGTCGGCCTTCGAAGGGCGCCAGCGCCTCGCGCGCATGGTCGCCAAGGCCATCGAGCACGACCCCTCCATGCGGCTCCCGGTGCGCGCGAAAGACCCGCTGCACAGGCTGTGGCGGGCGTTCTGTCGGGCGCGCGCGATCCCCCTGCCCCTGAAGCACGACGCCGACGGGGCCGCCAAGGCCCACGGGCTCGCAGCGGCTATCGACGCGGCCGTGGGGCGCGCCCGCGAGGTGCGCACCGTGCTCGTGGTGAGCGACCTCGACGCGGTGGGCGACTTCGCGCCGGTGAAGCTCGCCCTCGGCCGCGCGCGCCAGAAGCGTCACCGGGTGACCTTCGTGGCCCCCACGGGGCCCGACTTCGCCGGCCGCGAGCCCGCGCGCTCTACCCCCGACGAGAGGGCCCGGCGCGACGCCGTGGTGAGCCTCTTCACGGGCGAAGAGAAGCTCCGCATCGACGAGATGCGCCAGCGCCTCGCCGCGACGGGCGTCGCGCTCTACACCGCCTCCGCGAGAGACCCCGCGGCGCGATGGATACGCCGCGCCGCCGCGCCCCGCACGAAGTAACCCATGAACGACGCTCCCGACGACGGCTTCGAAGACCCGCGACGCTTCCTGTCGCGCCACGCGCTGCGCCCCAAAGACAGCTTCGGGCAGTGCTTTCTCATTGCTCCTCCGGTGGCGCGGGCCATCGTCGAGGCGGTCGACCCGCGCGCCGACGAGACCATCGTCGAGGTGGGCACCGGCCCTGGCACCCTCGCCAAGATGATCGCCCCGCGCGCCCGTCGCGTGGTGGCCATCGAGCGCGATCGCGACATGGTGCGCGCGCTCCTCGCCGAGAAGCTCGCACCCAACATCGAGGTCGTCGAGGCCGACGCCGCCGCGTGGGACTACACCTCCGTCGAGGGCCCCTACGCGGTCGTGGGCAACCTCCCGTACCAGATCACGGGGCGATTGCTTCGGGTGATGCAGACGCCGCCCATTCGCTGGCGCACTTGCGTGGTGATGGTGCAGCTCGAGGTCGCCCGCCGCATGCTCGCCGCCCCCAACGACGACGACTGGGGGGCACTCTCCGTGTTCACCCAGGCCGGGTGCGACGTCACCAAGGTGTGCCCCGCGTCGCCGGGGTGCTTTCACCCCGCGCCGCGCGTTCACTCCATGGTGGTGAAGCTCACTCCCAGGGCCACGCCCCGGGCGGTCGAGACGAAGACCTTTCAGGCCGTTGTTCACGCCCTCTTCTCGGCGCGACGAAAGACCCTCCGTAACGGTGTGTCGGCCCTCGTGCCCCGCGAGGTGGCCGCCGATGTGTGCGCCGCCGCAGGCATCGACCCCGGGGCGCGCCCCGAGACGCTCAGCGTAGAGCAACTCGGTGCCCTGGCCGACGCAATCGATGCAGAACGGCGTGCGCGCACGCCCAACGGTGCGTGAGAACTA
>CANMAT010000594.1 GCA_947494865.1 Deltaproteobacteria bacterium | reverse complement strand
TACGTGCGCCCCGCGCGCTTCCTGCAAGATGGGCGCATCGTGACGAAGCCCGCGCTCTCCGACGCGGAGCTCGTCGACCTGCCGGGCGTCGGAACGCTCGAGTCGTTCAACACCGACGGCCTCCGCACGCTGCTCACCACCATGAGCCTCCCCGACATGCGCGAGAAGACGCTGCGCTGGCCCGGGCACATCGACAAGATGCGCATGCTGCGCGACCTGGGGTTCTTCCGCGACGAGCCCGTGGCCACGCGCTCGGGCGCGGTGCGCCCCATCGACCTCACCGCGCAGCTGCTCTTCAAGGAGTGGAAGCTCGAGCAGGGCACGCAAGAGCTCACGGTGATGCGCGTCGAGGTCGAGGGCGAGCGCGGCGGCGCGCGCACCACGCTCTGTTGCGACCTGCTCGACCGCACCGACCCGGTGACCGGCGACTCGTCGATGGCGCGCACTACGGGCTGGCCCGCGGTGATCGCCGCGCAGCTCTTCTTCGAAGGCTCGCTCGCGTGGAAGGGCGTCGTGCCGGCCGAGCGCTTCGCCGAGAGCGACGCGGTGTTCTCAGCGATGCGCGACCGCCTCGGGGGCTTCGGCGTGGGGCTGCGGTTCTCGGAGTCGCGGGCGTAGGTTACGCGCGCTTGCGGCGGCGCATCGCGCGCGCGGCGATGAGGCCGAGCGCGGCGCACACGGCGCCCGCGGTGGTGGTGTCGCCGCCGCGGGCCGAGCAGCCCTCGAAGCCCGAGCGCGGGTTGGCGCAGGGGTCCGGCGGCGTGTTCACGATGGTGCCGTAGGTGTAGTTGCGCACGCGGTTGCCGCGGTCGCTCGAGGCCAGCACGAGGTCGCGGTCGAGCGCGGTCGAGGCGAGGTCGGCGCGGATGCGCGTGACGTAGGCCGTGTCGCCGAGCGCGTCGAAGGCCACGCTGCTGTCGAGGGGCGACACGCGGGGGTCGGCCTCGCACGCCTGCGGGAAGCCCGTCGACGGGTCGGAGCAGCTCTGCATCTGGCGCTCGACGGAGAAGCGGTTGAGGGCGAAGGCGCTCTCGGTGACCCACGCGCGGCCGCCGTTGGCGCGGTTGAGGCGGTTGAAGGCCGCGAGGAAGTCGGCGCCCGGGTCGCTGGGCGCGTCGAAGTCGTAGCGGAGGTCGACCTCGCGCACCTCGGCGTTGGGGAAGTTCATCGCCTCGATGCGCGCGTCGGAGAGCACGATGAGGTTGAGGCCCACCTTGTCGGCCACGCCCGCGGCGATCATGCGCAGGGGGAGGGTGGGCGCGTAGCCCGGCATGATGATGCGCAGGGGCTTCATCTGCGAGACCTCGGCGGTCGGGCGCAGGCGCACGGCGACGAAGTCCATGCTGAGGGCGACGTAGTGGTCGATGACGGGCGACACCGCGGGGGGCACCGCGTAGCCGTTGGCGGCGAGCCAGGTGCGCAGGGCCATCGGGTCCGTCGCGGCGAGGGTGGCCACCTGGTAGGGCCCCACGACGCGCTCGTTGATCACCGTGACGCCGTCGTTGGGCGCGCCCAGCGAGGGGCGTGCGCCCGCCGAGCCCGACGAGCCGAAGCCGAAGCCGCTCGACGGGCAGAACGAGTTGGGCGGCAGCGGGCGCGTGACGAGCGGGGCGGTGAGGTTGTCCATCGTGGCGAGGAAGAGGTTGTCGGCCTCTTCGACCACCACGCCGGGGCCGTTACGAATAGGCAGGATCCACGAGAAGTCTTCGGGGCGGCCCGAGTACCGGAACTGATCCCACAGCACGGTGCGGTCGCGCGTGAGCGAGAGCACCATGCGGTGATCGGTGACCACCTGCACGGCCGTGGGAGGGTTGAAGCAGCCGCCGCACGCGCTCGCCGCGCGGGGGGCGCCGATCGCTCCGGCCAGAAGAAGAAGTCCAAGCGCTGCACGACGGATCATCACGGTCATCGCCTCCGCGGGGGCATTCTGCGAGCATCGTGCCGCGCATGGAAGGGCTTATTTCACGGCCCCATCGCCCTCCGGCCCCGGTGCGCCTGTGCCGCCGGGAGCCACCTGTGCGCGCCCTTCACGCCTGCGGGCTCGCGGCCCGCGGCGCACGTCGGGGGGTATTGGTGGTGCGAAAGACTACAAACCTGTGCGCGGGTGCGGTAAAGGCGCTCCCGGCACAGGGCGCCTCGCGGCCGTCGCTCAGGTAGCAGCAGGTCGCGGTACGCCCGCAGTGCATTGGAGGCGCAAGGAGTAGCCGGTGGACAATCTGTCGATTCAATCAATCGGCGTGGGAGTGCTCGCCCTCGCTGTGGCGTTCTTTTTCTACGCCAGGGTGAAGGCCGCACCTGAAGGCACCGAGGCGATGGTACGCATCGCGCGGTACATCCGCGAAGGCGCGATGGCCTTCCTCGCGACCGAGTACAAGGTGCTCGCGGCCTACGCCGCGGTGGTGTTCGTGGTGCTGTCGGTGGCCCTGAAGCCGCTCGCCGGCGCGTCGTTCATCGCGGGGGCGTTCCTGTCGCTGCTCGCGGGCTTCATCGGCATGAAGGCCGCGACCTTCGCCAACGTTCGCACGGCCGAGGCCGCGCGCACGAAGGGCAAGGCCGAGGCGCTCGTGATGGCCCTCGACGGCGGCGCCGTGATGGGCCTCTGCGTCGCGGGCCTCGGCCTCGTCGGCCTCGGCGGCGTGTACCACCTGTTTCGCAACAGCGACGATTTCGGCACGGTGATTCACGCGTTCGCGGTGGGCGCGAGCTCCATCGCGCTCTTCGCGCGCATCGGCGGCGGCATCTACACGAAGGCCGCCGACGTGGGCGCCGACATCGTGGGCAAGGTCGAGGCGAACATCCCCGAAGACGACCCCCGCAACCCCGGCGTCATCGCCGACAACGTGGGCGACAACGTGGGCGACATCGCCGGCATGGGCGCCGACATCTACGAGAGCTACGTCGCCGCCGTGGTGGCCACGATGGCCCTCGGCCTCACGATGCCCGCGACCGAGCTCCAGCCGCTCGCGCCGGGCGTCGACGAGGCGAAGCTCCGCACGCTCGCCGTGGCCCTGCCGCTGCTGCTCGCGACGCTGGGCCTCGTGGTGTCGATCGTCGGCATCTTCATCACGCGCACGCTCAAGAACATGCCGCCCGCGCGCGTGCTCCGCATCGCCCTCATCGTGCCGCCCATCCTCGTGGCGGGGGCGTCGTTCGTGGTGCTCCCGATGATGGGCTACGGCATCGGCGCCGTGTGGACGCTCATCGCCGGCGCCGTCGGCGGCGGCGTCGTGGGCCTCATCACCGACTACTACACGTCGATGGGCCCCATTCACAAGATCGCCGAGAGCGCCCTCACGGGCCCTGGCACCAACGTGATCCGCGGCATGGCCGTCGGGCTCGAGAGCGTTGCGATCCCCCTCTTCACGCTCTGCGTGGTGGGCTGGGTTTCGAACGCGCAGCTCGGCCTCTACGGCATCGCGCTCGCGGCCGTGGGCATGCTCGCCGGCACCGCCATCGTGATGACCGTCGACGCCTACGGCCCCGTGGCCGACAACGGCGGCGGCATCGCCGAGATGGCCGGCCTCGGCAAGGAGGTGCGCGCCATCACCGACGAGCTCGACGCGGTGGGCAACACCACGGCGGCCGTCGGCAAGGGCTTCGCCATCGGCTCCGCGGTGCTCACCGTGGTGGCCCTCTTCGCGGCCTTCAACATGGAGGTCAACCACGCGCGCATCCAGGCCGGCGGCGTCGAGATGGTGCTCCGCCTCACCGACGCCAAGGTGCTCATGGGCATCTTGTTCGGCTCGATTCTCCCCTGCATCGTGGGCGCCGCGACCATGACGGCCGT
>CANMAT010000593.1 GCA_947494865.1 Deltaproteobacteria bacterium | reverse complement strand
TCACGCGCGCCGAATCGCCTTGCAGAAAAGCCCCTGCGATGGTCTTGCACGGCACCGCGTAGTCGTCGACAACGAGCGTCACGGCGCCGAGCGCGAGGCGCGCGCCGGGCACCACGCGCGACCAGTCGAGGCCCGCGACGGTCACGTTCTCGCCCATCGCGCCGGGGTACACCGGGTGCCCCTCGCGCTGCAGCGCGACGATGCGCTCGAGCGCGTAGAGGCACACCGCGCGCGTGGGCCCGCCGTGAAAACGCCGCTGCCGCTGCCGATCGCCCGCGAGGCCATCGACCGTGACCTCGACGGAAGGCACCGCGAGCTTCGGCACCCCGCCGTCGGAGACCTGGAGCGCGAAGACGTGCGCGTCCATGTCAGATCTCGTACTCGGGGGCGGTGGGCTCGCCGAGGCGCGCGCGGTACGTCTCGGCGAGGTTGAGCGAGCGCTCCCACTTGCGTCCGACGGCGCGCAGGGCGAGGTACGACACGCCGTAGACCCCCGCGAGGCACACCGTGCCGAGGGCGGCCCACACGCGCCGCTCGCCGCGAAAGAGCATGTTGCCCGCGATGTAGAGCAAAAAGCCCACGAACGCGAGGCGCAGCGCGCGCTCGGGCACGAGGCCGCGCGACGCGAGCCACGCGCCGCCGTACGCGCCCACCGAGAAGGCCGCGGCCAGGGTGAGGGCGACGCCCCAGTCGACCTGCCCCGCGCGCCAGTAGCGCAGCACCGCGAACGCGCCGATGGGCGGCAGGAGCATCGCGAGGCTCGTGCCCACCGCCCGCTGCTGCGAGAACCCCATCAGAAACACCAGCGCGGGAATGACCAGCACGCCGCCGCCGATGCCGAGCAGCCCGCTCGCCACGCCGACGCAGCACCCCACGAGCAACAACTTCACGATCGCCGCCAACGCCATGAGCCCCTCCCTACCATCGTTGCGTCCATCGTCGCGCGGAGCGCGCAGCCCGCGCTACGCGCTTTGGATCAACAGCGAGTGCGGCCGCGCGCGTCGCCCCGCGGCGAGCACCGACGCGGCCTCGTCTGCGCGACCCCGCCGCCGCAGCGCCTCGGCGGCGCCCACGTACACGCGCACCGGCGCGTCGCCCCGCGCGGCACGGGCGCCGAGAAAATGCGCGGCGGCCTCCATGTCGCCGCGCTCGTAGGCGAAGGCGCCGATCACCGCCTGCGCGCGCGCGTCGTCGGGGGCCTCGAGTGCGACGGCGAGCGCGTCCTGTGAGCGCCCGTCGTCGTAGAACAGGCTCGCGAGGAGCCCCGCGCGCACCTCCGCCGTCGCCGGAAACGATGACACCAGGCGCCGCACGACGTCGTCTTCGCCGAAGGTCATCCAGCGCGCCGCGTGGTCGAGCAGCATCCACCGCAGCCCCGCGGGCGCCGCCGCCCCCGCGCGCACGGCCTCGGCCAGCGCCCGCGCGTTCGCGTCGAGGCCCGCGAGGTCGCACGCCTCGCCCCGCGTCGCAGCCCACAGCGCGCGGTGCTGCGCGCCCGCCTCACCCTGCGCTTCGAACGCGCGCGCCGCCTCGTCGACCCGCCCCGCGCGCAGGAGCGCGTGCGCCACGTAGGCGTTCGTCACGCCCCACCGACGCGCCACATCGAGGGCCTCGGCCCATGCGCGCTGACGCACGAAGGCGCCCGCCACCGCCGACGCGACGGCCGCGGTGCTGTGCGCCCGCAGCGCCTCGACGGCGCCCTTCATGGGCCCGTGCACGCGCTCGCTCCATCGCACGAGCTGGTCGGCGACGAGGCCGTCGTCGGGGTGCGCCGCGAGCGACGCGCCCAGCGCGGCGAGGGCCTCGGCGCGCAGCCCGCGCTCCCACAGCGCCGCGGCGCGCAGGCCCGCCGCGATCGCAGGGCGTCGGCCCACGTCGCCGTCGACCCCCGCGGGCATCGCGGCGAGGGCAGACCCGCACGCGTCGGCCACGAGGGGGTCGCCCTCCGCCGCGGCGAGCTCGCCCAGGCGAACGAGTGACATAACCTGTCCTGTCTGCGCGCGCGCGCCGAAGGTCGCGGCGTCCCAGGCGAGACCGTTCTCGCGCTGTCGCACCAGAATGCCGGTGAGCAGGCTCGCCGACCAGCCCGCGAGGCGCTCGTCGGGGCGCTCGCGCAGCACCCGTTCGAAGAGCGCGCGGGCGCCGTCGAGGTCTTCGGCGAGGAGCAGCTCGAGGCCGAGGTAGTGCCAGTGGCGCGGGTTCGCGGGCTCGGCCTCGATCGCGGCCTGCAAGATGGCGCGGTTGCGCCCGCGGCGGTCTTTGCGCGCGCTCTCGTCGCGCGTGTACCCGTGGTGCACGAGGGGCAGGTCCGCGACCTCGATGGTGCCGCCGTGCGCGGCGATCGACGACGCGACCTCCTCGTGCAAGCGCCCGACGAAGCGGTGCCGCGCGTCGTTGCGGTGCAGCCGCACGAGGTACACCCGCTGCTGCAGCGCGCCGTCGGCGTCGACGTTGGCCACCGGCAGCGTGAGCCCGTCGGCCCGCGTGCCCCCGAGCACGTCGCGCCAGCGCGCGCGAAACCCTTCGCCGAGCGCCTCGTCGGCGTCGAGGGTGAGCACCCAGTCGCCCGTCGCGAGCGAGAGCGCGTGGTTGCGCGCCGCGGCGAAGTCGCCGGTCCACGCGAAGTGCGACACCGTCGCGCCGTGGGCGCGGGCCACCGCGACGGTGCCGTCGCGCGAGCCCGTGTCGACCACGATGCGCTCGCGCGCCACGCCCTCGACGCTCGCGAGGGCGCGGGCGATGTTGGGCTCCTCGTCCTTTACGATCATGCACAGCGACACCGACGGGCCGTCACCCGCGGGGCGCCACAGCGCGCGCACCGCGTCGGGCAGCGCGGCGAGGTCCGGCGCCGTCGCCATCGCGCCCGCGTCGAGGAGCACCGCGGCGGGCTCGGTGGTCGTCACGCCGCACGCGCGCATCCCCGCGGCCCGCGCAGCCACCACGCCGAGGTGCGCGTCTTCGAACACCAGCACCGCCGCGGGGTCGACGCCGAGGCGCTCGGCGCCAAGCAGAAACAGGTCCGGCGCGGGCTTGCCGCGCGACACCTCCTCGGCCCCCACAATGACCCGAAAGCGGTCGCGCAACCCCAGGCGGTCGAGCACAAAATCGCGGTTCACCTTCGGCGCGGCGCTCGCGATGCCGCACACGACGCCGCACGCGTCGAGCTCGTCGAGGAGCGCCACGGCGCCCGCGATGGGCGCCACGTGCGCGTCGAAGAGTTCGCGGTAGCGGGCCTCCTTCACCGACGCGAGGGCGGCGACCTCCGCGGGCTCCATCGCGCGCCCCACAATGACGGGGAGAATCTCCTCGTTGCGGCGCCCCGCGAAGTCGCGCATCACGGTCTCCGCGGTGATCTCCCGGCCGAGCGAGCGGGCCGTCTCGATCCACGCTTCGATGTGAAAGCGCATGTTGTCGACGAGGGTGCCGTCGAGGTCGAAGAGCACGGCGCGGAGGGGGCGGTGGCGCATCGCGCGCGAGACTACACCGGCCGCCGCGGTTGCCGTACGCGCCGCCCGTCGGCGATGATGACCCCGGTGCGACACCTCGCGCTCTGGGCCGCCGTCGTCACGGGATGCGCGAACACCGTCGCGGGCACGCGCGGAGAGGCGCCCGACGCGGCCCCGCCCAGCAACTTCGAACTCACCGTGCTCGTCGATCGGAGCGCGCCGGGCGCGCCGGGCGTCGACGTCCCCGTGCGCGTCGCCGCGCGCGAGGGCGGCGCCGTCGTCGAGGCCCGCACCGGGGCCGACGGGCGCGTCCTCTTGCAGCTCGACGCCTCGCAGACGTGGG
>CANMAT010000592.1 GCA_947494865.1 Deltaproteobacteria bacterium | reverse complement strand
CGTTGGTCACGAGGTCGAACACGATCCACTCGGCGCCGCGCCGACGGAGCTTGTACTCGATGGTCACGGGCGCCGCGCGCACGTCGCTGCGCGAGCGCGCCACCGTGCGCACCGTGGCCGTGCCCGCCGCCGCGTCGATGGTCTCGGCGTCGTAGCTGACCGCGAAGTTGAGCGTCGCGTCGAGGTTCTGCCGGTAGTTGCGCTCGATGAGCTGCCGCAGGAGGCCCACGAACTGCGTACGCTCCGCGGGGGTGCGCGCCGCCCACTCGGGCTCGAGCGCGAGGCGCGCGAGCTCGTCGAGGTCGAGCATCTGGTTGAGCACGCGCGACACGCTCGCGTCGCGCGCCGCGGCCTGCGGCGACCCCGCGGCCGCGCTGGTCTGCAGCAAGCGATTCACCACCACGTGCCGCGTCTGAACCCACTGCCGCGGCCCCCGCGCGGGCTGCGCGCCCGCCGCCCCGGCGAGCGCCATCACCACCAGCGCCGCCCCCATCGCGATCTTGTTCTTCATGCATGCACCTCGTTAAGCCGAGACACTGACGCTCCGCGCGACGCGGCGCATTCACTCACCGCGCGCGCTGCGCGCGGCGGCCCGCGTCGACCGCGGTGACATCGACCGCGGCGGCGTCGGGGATTTCGATCACCGCGCCCGCGTCGTCTTCGCTCGCGGCGTTGAGAATGCGGTTGATCTCCTCTTCGCTGAGCCCCGCGTCGTCGCCCACATCGCCCGCGGTCGGCGGACGCGCGCACGTTGGGTCCGGCGCGCCGGGCATCTCAGACCTCCCCGTGGCCGCCGCGAGCTGCGCGAGCGCGACGTTGAAATCGTACGTCGCTTGCAGGTGGCTCGCGCGCGACTGCAGGTACTGCCGCAGCGGCGAGATCACGGCGGACACCTCGCCGGTGCCCGCCTGGTACTCCTGAAACACCGACGAGAACCACGCCGTGCCCTCGTCTTCGGCCTCGCGCCACAGCCGCTCGCGCTCCTGCGCGCCGAGGTGCACGCGCGCGAAACATGTTGGCGAGCGGTTCGAAGTTCCACCGCGCCACCACGAGGGCGCCCCAGAAGCCGTAGTTCTGGTTGCCGCCGGCGAAGGGGTTCACCTGCTGCGTGATCGACGGCACGTCGGAGTACGACACGTTGAGCCCCAGCGCGAAGTCGGGGAAGTACTGCCCGATCTGGATGTCGACCGCCGCGCGCCGCGCCGCGAGGCCCGCCGCGATCATCTGCACCTCGGGGCGCCCGAGGCGCGCGTCGGTGAGGTACTGCACCAGCGGGTGCACCGTCGTCTGGTACGGACACAGGGGCTCGTCCACGATGTCGACCCCCTCGCCGGAACCCGTGAGCATGCCGAGGGCAAACACCGCCTGGCGCTCCCCCTGCTCGGCCTCGGCGCGGCGCGCGCGCGCCTCGAAGCGGCTCAGGCGAAGCTGTCGGCGGTCGTTGGGGTTGTACGTTCCGCCGTCGGCGCCCCGCGTCGACTCGAGCTGCTGCTCGGCGGTGTCGAGATACCCGAGCGCGCGGTCGAGGAGGTACTTCGAATCGCGCGCGAGCTGCAGCGCGAAGAAGGCTCGGCGCACGTTGGTGCGGAGCTCGAGGCGCGCCTTCACCAGCTCGTGCTCGTTGGCGCGAATGCCCGCCCGCGCGGCGTCGCGCACGCGGCCGATGCGCCACCACGTCCACGGCGAGATGGGCACGCCCGTGTCGATCGAGAAGCGCACGAGCGTGCCGTAGCCCGTGTCGAACGGGTTCTGCGCGGAGGCGTCGGGCGAGAAGGTGGGGTTGCCGCGCGCGTACGGCGCGATGCCCACGGCGCCCGTGGCGCTGAAGTTCAAGAAGGGCGCGGCCCACGCCTCGTCGAGCTGCGCCTCGGAGGCGAGGATCTTGTGGCGCTGCGCCGCGAGGCCCGGGAACGCGCGCTCGGCGCGGGCCACACATTCGTCGAGGGTGAGCCGCGGAGCCCCGTCGGGGGGCGGGTCGGCGTGCAGGGCCGTGAGCGTGCCGAGCACGCCCGCGCAGAGACCGACGAGAGCAAGGGCTGCGAGCCTGGCGCGCACGACGGCGGGATGTATCAGCCCCGCGGCGCCGTGGGTAGCGGCTAGGCGGGTAGTCACCCGCGCGGGGCGCGGCGCAATTTGTTTTGCAATCGCGCACCGGCGATACAAAGCAGGCGCCGCCACCCATGACGAAGCATCGCAGCCTCACCTCGATCGCCCCCGACACCCACGGATTCGTGCGCGTGCGCGGCGCCCGCGAGCACAACCTCAAGAACGTAGACCTCGAGCTCCCGCGCGACGCGCTGGTGGTGTTCACCGGCGTGTCAGGGTCGGGCAAATCGTCGCTTGCCTTCGGCACGCTCTACGCCGAGGCGCAGCGGCGCTACCTCGAGTCGGTGGCCCCCTACGCGCGACGCCTCTTTCAACAGATGGACGTGCCCGACGTCGACGCCATCGACGGCCTCCCGCCCGCGGTGGCGCTCCAGCAGCAGCGAGGCACCGCCACCACGCGCTCGTCGGTGGGCAGCGTCACCACGCTCTCGAACCTCTTGCGCATGCTGTACTCCCGCGCGGGCGATTACCCCGCGGGGCAGTCGATCATCTACGCCGAGGCCTTCTCGCCCAACACCCCGGAGGGCGCGTGCCCCACGTGTCACGGCCTCGGGCGCGTGTACGAGGTCACCGAGGCCCTCATGGTGCCCGACGACTCGCGCTCGATCCGCGAGCGCGCCGTCGCGTCGTGGCCCCTCGCGTGGCAGGGGCAGAACCTCCGCGACATTCTCACCACCATGGGCGTCGACGTCGACGCGCCCTGGCGCACCCTCCCGAAGAAGACGCGCGACTGGATTCTCTACACCGACGAGAAGCCCACCGTGCCCGTGTACGCCAACTTCTCGCCCGCCGATGTGAAGCGCGCGCTGAAGGAGAGGCGCGAGCCCAGCTACATGGGCACCTTCACGGGCGCGCGGGCCTACGTGCTCCACACCTTCTCGTCGACGCAGAGCGCCATGATGAAGCGCCGCGTCGCGCGCTACATGGCCAGCACCGCGTGCGCTACGTGCGAGGGCAAGCGCCTCAAGCGCGCGTCGCTGTCGGTCACCTTCGCGGGCGTCGACATCGCGGTGATGTCACGCAAAACGCTGGCAGAGCTCGGCGCCGTGTTCGCCCCCTACGCGTCGGGCGCGAGCCCTCGCCTCGCGGAGCTCGCGCGCGCGCACCCCGAGCAGGCCGAGGTGACCCGCCGCATCGCCGAAGACCTCTGCGCGCGCCTCGAGGTGCTGCTCGACCTGGGCCTCGGCTACCTCACCCTCGAGCGCAGCACGCCCACGCTCTCGCCCGGTGAGCTCCAACGCCTGCGCCTCGCCACGCAGGTGCGATCGAACCTCTTCGGCGTGGTGTACGTGCTCGACGAGCCCTCGGCGGGGCTGCACCCGGCCGACACCGAGGCCCTCCTGCGCGCGCTCGCGCGGCTCAAGGCGTCGGGCAACTCGCTGTTCGTCGTAGAGCACGAGATCGACGTGATTCGCGCCGCCGACTGGATCGTCGACGTGGGCCCCGGAGCCGGTCAGCACGGCGGCGAGGTGATCTACAGCGGCCCGCCCGCGGGGCTCGAGCACGTCGCGCGCTCTCGCACCGCGCGGCACCTCTACGGCCCGCGCTTCGAGAGCGCACGGCCCCCGCGCGCGCCGAAGGGGTGGCTCGCGCTCCGGGGCGTGACGCGCAACAACCTCGCGGGCCTCGACGCCGACCTTCCGCTCGGTGTGTTTACGAGCGTCACGGGCATCTCGGGGTCGGG
>CANMAT010000591.1 GCA_947494865.1 Deltaproteobacteria bacterium | reverse complement strand
GCGCGCCGACGCTGCGCCCCGTGAGGAGCCGCCAGCGGCGCCAGCGCACGGCCTTGAACGCGAGCTCGATGAGGGCGGGCGCGGCGCGCTTCGACGACTCGCCCGCGGGCGGGGCCTCGAGGCGTCGCAGGTAGGGGAGCGCCGTGAGCACCGCGCGCTCGTTGCGCTTCTGCGCGAGCTCGGCGCCGGCGGCGGCCATGGCGCCGAGGTAGCGCCCGAAGGACTCGGCGGCGGCCTCGAGCGCGTCGTCGAGGCGGCGCGACTGGAGCCACGCGCAGCCGTGCACGTGCGACACCGCCGCGATGATGTCGAGCGCGACGGCGGGCGCCATCGGGGGCGAGAAGGTGCCGCCCTTGCCCGCGAGGCCGAGGCACCAGCCCGCGCAGAAGAGCATCGCGGCGAGCTCGTCGCCGAGGAGCTCGTGCGCGGCGAGCCCGTGCGAGCGGGCGGCGACCTTGCGCGACACGTTGGTGCGCGCGCGCCGCGTGGCGTCGCTGAGCACCGCGCGCGCCGCGACGAAATCGCCTTCGAGGGCGAGGAGGTCGGCCGCGTGGAGGGCGGGGTCGAGCTCGCTCGTGTGCGTGGCGATGCGCGCCATCTGCGTGGCCCGCTCGCGGAGCTCGGCGGGCGGCCCGTCGAGGGCGCTGGAGAGGGCCAGCGACGTGGCCTCACGCAGGTCGAGAGCGAGCTCGCTCGGGTGCAGCACGCGGCCCACCGCGCCCGCCGCGCGCATGCGCTCGCGGTAGAGCTCCGGCGGCGCAAACTGCAGGCCCACCTGCCAGGCGACCTCGTCGAGGCGCTTGGGGTCGGTGCTGATGGCGTACTGCTCGCGCACGGCCCCGTCGGCGCCCTGGAGCGTGGCGCGCAGGAGCCACATGCCGCGCAGGGGCCCCTTGGTCGACGGCGCGGCCTCGACGTACAGCAGCGCGGAGGCCTCTTCGGGCGTGGCCACGGACTCGAAGCGGTCGGTCTCGGTGAGGCCCGCGGCGAAGCGCGCGAGCAGCGTCGACGTGTTGGTGCCCTCGGGAAGGGGCTCTGCCCACGTGAGGATCACCTTCTCGCGCGCTGTCTGACCCGCTGCCATTGCGACCTCGAAGATACCGGCCTCTGGATGCCCGTAGCACCGTATTCGTACACCGCGCGGTGACTTTGTACGACCGCAGCCTCCGCGCCCGCGCGGGGCGCTGGGGTGCGCCGCCTCACGCTGTGGCTTCCCGTCACCGTCGCATCTCCTGATTCGCGTTGAAATGTCTATGAATCAAGGTGTTTCGTTCGGTCGTGCGCGGCTCTTGCACCGTCTCTCACGGCGCCGCGGACCCATCGCGGCACAGGTGAGTTCGATGAACAAGACGACGCACACTGTTCCCAACGCCTCGCGCGAGGCCGCGCCGCGCGACACCGTGCCCGACCCTCCGCGGGCGCACGGGAAGGCCTTCTACGCCGAGGCCCGACGGCGCGCCGCGCGCACCGACGACGCGCACGCCTTCGTGAGCGACCCCGCGGAGCACAAGGCCCCCCTCGACGACGACCTCGCCGAGACGCTCGGCGAAGATTTTCTCACGGCGGCCACGTCGGGCGAAGAGGCAGGCGCAGAGGTCTTCGACGCGGTGGTGCCCGAGGAGCAGGGCGGCCCCTTCATCACGGTCTCGAGCGCGCGGGAGTTCGCCTCGGGCACGGACCCATCGAACCCCGCGGAGGCCGAGCCCGCGGAGTTTCCGACCGCCAACGCGACCCCCACGGGCAAGCGCTCGTTACGGTGAGAGCGCCGCGAAGGGGTCGCGACCGGGCGCCAGCCGCGCGAGGGTCTCGGCGCCTTCGACGTCACGGATTCGCTGCGTCACCGGGCCCATGCGGTGCTCGGTGGAGACCCACGCGCCCGTCGCGAGGCGCCGCCACGCCCCCCACGTCGCCTCGAGGCCCGGCACCGGGATGACGCTCACCCACATGCGCCAGGCGCGCGGGCGTCCGTCGTCGTCGACCATCCAGAGGTAGCGGTCGCCGGGCGTGACGCCGCCCGCGCGGTACGACAGGAGCAGCGCGCTGCGGCCCGCGTCGTCGCGCACGAGCGAGCGCGTCACGCCCGCGTCGAAGAGCTTCTCCATCGGGTTGAGCCAGAAGGCGTCGTTGCACCAGCGCTTCCACGCGAGGGCGAGGGCCGCGTCGCGGTCGGCGCCCGCGAGCGTGACCCCGCCGCGCGTGGCGACGCCGCGGCGCGTGCTCAGGTCGAGCAGCACCACCACGTCGCCGCGGGTGTACCGATCGAGGTTGCGCGCGCGGTCCCAGAGGTGGCGCGCGCCGTCGAAGAAGGTCCACCGAACGGCCCCCGTGCGCGCCCACGCCGCTCCGTCGACGGAGGCGATCATGCGGCGCGCGAGCGCGTCGGCGTCGCCCGCGACAGGGGCCGGGAGCGGGTTGCGAAGCCGGAGGTAGCCGAAGACAACGAGCGGGAGCAGCACCACCGCGAGCGCGGCCCCTACGCGCAGCATCGTTCTTCGCATCGCGCGAAGCTACCACGCGCGGCGCGGCGCCTGCGCTACTGCACCGGGGCGAGCCAGGTGGCCATGGTGTCGCACACGTCGCGCTGGAGGCCGACGCCGGTGCGCACGGCGTCGCCGATCTCGAGGTGCGCGTCGCTCGCGGCGGTGTAGGCGGGCCACGCGGGCGCCCCCGCGCCGTTGGGGTCGCCGGTGGCGGCGAAGCGCGTCCAGTAGCCCTGCGTGGCGGCGATGACGGGCTCGTCGGCGGCGGCGCGCGTGAAGAGGCCCGAGAAGTTGCCGAACACGTACGGCAGCTCGGCCGAGTGAAACACGCCGAGGCCGAGGGCGACGCCCGCGCGGTCGTTGGCGCGGGTGAAATGGTAGAGGTACGTGGGCGCGCCGGGGGCCGTGATGCGCGCGAGCGTGCGGTTGGGGCAGATGAACACCGCGTCGCGCAGAAAGGCCTCGTAGGCGGCCTTGGGCGACGGGTACATCGACACGGGGTAGAGCCGCAGCACGTCGGCCACGCGGTCGGGCAGGGTGGCGCGCACGAGGGCCTCGTAGGCGGCCGCGTCGGGGATCGAGAGGCTGAGGGTGAAGGCCGTGCCCTCGTCGCGGTTGCTGCCCAGCATGAAGGGAACGTGCTGGAAGCGCCCCGCGAGGAGCGACACCCACGGCGCCTCGTTGAACACGTACCCGTCGATGTTGGGCTGGTAGCGCACGCCATAGCGGCTGAGCTCGACGGGCGTCGGGGCGGCGGCGATCACCTGCTCGGCGGTCTTGGCGCGCATGCAGGCGGCGAGGTCGGGCATGCCGGTGCAGCCGACGGCGGTTTCGAAGCGGCGGCCCAGGGCCTCGGCGCTCCCCACCTGCGGCAGCGCGGCGATGTCGCGGAGTGGCGTGATGAGAAAGCCGCACACGCCGCTCTGGCCGATGGCCTTGTGAAAGAGCCCCGCGCTCGCGGGCGCCACCATGTGGGCGCACACGCTCATGGAGCCCGCCGACTCGCCGAAGAGGGTGACGTTGGCGGGGTCGCCGCCGAAGGCTGCGGCGTTGTCGCGCACCCAGCGGAGCGCGGCCTGCTGATCTTGAAAGCCGTAGTTGCCCGACGAGCGATGCTCGGTGTCTTCGGCCGTGAGGGCCGGGTGTCCGAGAAAGCCGAGCTGCCCGAGGCGGTAGTTGAAGGTCACCACCACGACGCCCTTCGCGGCGAGGCTCGCGCCGTCGTAGTCGGTGCCGCTCGTGGTGCCCGCCGAGAAGCCCCCGCCGTGAATGAACACCATGACCGGGCGTCGCGCGGCGTCGCTGGCGAG
>CANMAT010000590.1 GCA_947494865.1 Deltaproteobacteria bacterium | reverse complement strand
CGTGGGGCGGCGGTACGAGCCTGTGGCGGCCTTCTGCTGCGCCGCAACAAGGCCCGCGAAGGGCATGGCGCACACTAGCGCCACGGCCACCATGCGCGGCGTCACCGCCCGTCGCAGCAGGGGCCCGAGGAGCGCGACGGCCACCACCGCGCCGAGCACGAAGCCGTCGAGCATGCGCGCGCCGAAGACCCACCCCGCGCACAGGCCCAGCGCCGCCGCGAGGCCCACCGTGGCGCGCGCCCGCATGCGCAGGGCGAGGGCCACGGCGAAGGCCGCGAGGGCGCCCGTGAAGGCGTGCGAGAGCAGGTCGGCGGTCTCGAGCGCGCGGGCGTACGAGGGGATCACCAGCAGCAGCGAGAGGCGCGCCGTGAAGGGGTCGCGCAGCGCAGCGCGCGCGAGCGTCGCGTGCGACAGCGTGAGCAGCACCGAGGTGAAGAGGCCCGCGGCGAGGAAGAGATCCCACCGCACGAAGGGCGCGAGAAACAGCGGGTAGCCCGGCACGAAGACGCCGTGCATGCGCCCGTCGGCGCCCTCGAAGAAGAACTTGGCCGCGTGGGCGAGGCGCGGCGCCGTGATGGGGTACCCGAACTCGAAGTGCGACAGCGCGCGGGCCTGCGCCACGTACATGCACGCGTCGCCCGACACCACCTGGCCGTGCATCGGCACGCGGTGAACCCACGCCGTGACGGCCGCGCTCACCGCCGCGCAGAGGCCCACGAACACCCGCTCCGACCCGAGGAGCTCCAGCGACCGCAGCGCGCGCCCCACGGGAGCCACCGCGCCCGCGAAGAGCGCCGCCGCGACCGCCGCGGCGAGCGCGACGGCGGTCGTGCGATCACCGGCGCTGGCGCGGAGCTCCGGCCACGAGAACGTCACCCACAGCGCGAGGAGGGCGAGGGCGGCCGCGCGGCGAAGGTACGCGTCGACACGGGGAGGCATCGGAGGTGGTTTGTGTGTGCGAGGAGAGAAGAGACGATGCGAAGCGCGCGATCAGTCGGTCGAGGCGTCGGCGCCGCCGCCCGCGTCAGCGCCGCCGCCAGCGTCGCCGCCAGCGTCACCGCCAGCGTCGCCGCCGCCGTCACTCCCGGTGGTGCCGCCGTCGGGCACGGGGGCCGCGCAGGCGCCCGTCATGTACAGGCAGAGGCCCGAGATGCAGCAGTAGTTGCCGGGGTCGCCGGGCGTCGCGCAGCCGCCGCACTGGCCGTCGCTCGAGCACGACGAGGGGCACATGCCCGGCATCGAGGTGTCGGGCGGCCGGGGCGTGTCGGTGGGCGTCACGCGGTCGACGCCGATGGGTGCGTCGGTCGTGGAGGGGCGGTCGATCGTGGCGGGCACGTCGGGCTGCGTGGAGATGTCGACGGGCACGTCGAAGGCGGGCATCGAGCCGAAGTCTTCGACCACGGCGGCGTCGTCGACGTCTTCAGCTACGTCGTCGGGGGTGAAGGTGCCGTTGCCGCCGGCCGTGTCGCCACAGCCCGCCAGAAGGGCCCCGAACAGCATCACCCGAAGAAAGTTGTTGGCTCGCATGGATCTCCGCCTCGCCTGATGCCCCTGTAACCAGGGCGTTGCGACTATGGCACGAAATGCGACCGCGTTGCGAGTCTTCGCGTAGTGTTTTTCACCGCTCAACGAAGCCCCGCACGGTGGTCACAACGCCCCCGCAGCGCAACACCTTGCGCGCCCACCCGTGCCATGAGGAACGCAATGATCGAAGAACGACTCCGTGAGGCCCTCACCTTCGACGACGTGCTGCTCGTGCCCGCGTACAGCGAGGTGCTGCCCCGCGATGTAGACACGCGCACGCGCATCGCGCCGGGCATCGAGCTGGCCATTCCGCTCGTGTCGGCCGCGATGGACTCGGTCACCGAGGCCCGCACCGCCATCACCATGGCCCGCGAGGGGGGCCTCGGGATCTTGCACAAGAACCTCACCCCCGAGGATCAGGCCCTCGAGGTCGAGAAGGTGAAGCGCGCCCAGTCGGGCATCGTGGTCGACCCGCTCACGGCCGAGCCCGGCGACAACCTCCGCGACGCCGTCGAGCTCATGAAGCGCCGGAACATCTCCGGGCTCCCCGTGGTGGTCGACGGGCGCCCCGTGGGCATCGTGACGTCGCGCGACATTCGCTTCGAGACCAACCTCGACCAGCCCGTCGGCGCCGTGATGACCCCGCGCGAGCGCCTGATCACCGTGACCCCCACCGTGCAGCCCGACGAGGCCCGCGCGCTGCTGCACAAGCACCGCATCGAGAAGCTCCTCGTGGTCGACCCGGGCACCGGGCGCCTCGTGGGGCTCATCACCATTCGCGACCTCACGCAGGCCGAGCGCTACCCCGGCGCCGTCAAAGACCCGCGCGGCAGGCTCCGCGTGGGCGCCGCCATCGGCCCCGGGCCCGACCGCGAGGCGCGCGCGCGCTGCCTCGTCGAAGCGGGCGTCGACCTCCTCGTGGTCGACACCGCCCACGGGCACTCCAAGGGCGTGATCGACGCCGTGCGCGCCACCCGCGCCGAGCACCGCGACGTGGCCCTCGTGGCGGGCAACATCGCCACCGCCGAGGCCGCCGAGGCCCTCATCGCCGCGGGCGTCGACGCCATCAAGGTGGGCATCGGGCCGGGGTCCATCTGCACCACGCGCGTCGTGGCGGGCGTCGGCGTGCCGCAGGTGACCGCCATCAACGACTGCGCGCGCGTCGCCAAGAAGCACGGCGTGGTGGTGATCTCCGACGGGGGGATCAAATACTCGGGCGACCTCGCCAAGGCCGTGGCCGCGGGCGCCGACGTGGTGATGATCGGCTCGCTCTTCGCGGGCACCGACGAGTCGCCGGGCGAGCTGGTGCTCCTCCAGGGGCGCTCGTACAAAATGTACCGGGGCATGGGGTCGCTGGGCGCCATGCGCAAGGGCTCCAAAGACCGCTACGGCCAGGCCGGCGCCGCCGACGAGAAGCTCGTGCCCGAGGGCATCGAGGGGAGGGTTCCGTACCGCGGGAGCCTCTCGTCGAACGTGTACCAGCTCATCGGCGGGCTGCGGTCTTCCATGGGCTACACGGGCGCGCGCACCCTCGCCGAAATGCAGGAGAAGTCGCGCTTCGTTCGACAGACCTCGCTCGGTCTCCGTGAGAGCCACGTGCACGACGTGATCATCACGGAGGAGGCGCCGAACTACCGCAAGTCGGAGTAGTGTTCGCGGCCCTCCGCGCCGCATGGACCTGAAACGCGTCACCCGCAACATCTCGTCGCAGTGGATCGCCCACGCCGTCACGGCGGCGGTGGGCATCCTGATGCCGCCGTACCTCCTCGGTCGGCTGGGCACCGAGGGCTACGGGATTCACAACCTCATCGGCGACCTCGGCGGCTACTCGTCGATGCTCTACTTCGGCCTCGGCGCGGCCATCTTGAAGTACGTGGCCGAGCACGACGCGCGCAACTCCGTCGACGACCTCAACGAGACCGTCTCCACCATTTACGCCGTGTACCTGCGCCTCGGCGCGCTGTGCTTCGCGCTCGCGCTCCTGCTGGCCGTGCCGCTCCCGTACATCTTCGACGTGTCGCCGGGCCTCGCCACCGCCGCCCGCGCGCGGCTCGTGCTCATGGGAGCCGCCATCTTCGCCGAGTTCGTGGGCAGCGTGTACGGCGGCGTGCTCATGGGCCTGCAGCGCTTCGACGTGCTCAACGGCGTAAAGCTCGTGATGCTCGTGCTGCGCAACGTCACCATCGTGGGGGTGCTCCTCTGGCGCCCGTCGGTGATCGCCGTCGGCGTGGTGGCCCTCGCGAGCACCCTCATCGAGCAGTGCCTCAACGTGGTG
>CANMAT010000589.1 GCA_947494865.1 Deltaproteobacteria bacterium | reverse complement strand
TCTCGGACCTCATTCAGCAGAACGGCGTGGTGAACGTCGACTTCGCCGACGTGAAGGCCATCATGTCGAACATGGGCATGGCGCTCATGGGCATCGGCTACGGCCGCGGCGACCGCCGCGCGATGGATGCCGCCAACGCGGCCATCAACTCGCCGTTGCTCGACAACATGAGCGTGCAGGGCGCGACGGGGATTCTCATCAACTTCATGGGCGGGCCCGACATGCGCCTCGCCGAAGTGAACGAGGCCGCCACGATGATCATGGACGCGGCCAACGAGGACGCGAACATCATCTTCGGCTCGGTGATCAACCCCGACATGCGCGACATGATCAAGGTCACCGTGATCGCCACGGGCTTCGGCCGCGCGGAGACCGCCGCGGAGCCCGTGCGCACCGCGCAGGCGCCGAAGAGCATCGTGACGCCGCAGGCCGTGATGGCCGCCCCGCAGCGTGCCGCGTACGCGCCGCCGGTGCAGTCGCAGCCCGCGATGCGCCAGGAGCAGCGCCCCGCCGCCGCGGCCGTGGGCTACGACATCCCGTCGCGGCGCGGCTCGTCGATGCCCGCGCAGCAGCACGCCCCCGTGCAGCACGGCGCCCCGGCGCAGCGCCCCTCGCGGCCCGCGCCCGTCGCGAACCTCCGCGAAGACGAGTGGGACATCCCCACGTTTCTTCGCAACAGCGGCCGCGACGAGTAACTGGTAGCAAGGCCCCGGGTGGTGTCGCCCGGGGCGCCGAAGTCACGACGGCGCGGGTCGCACCGTCGTCGCCTCTCCTATCGATGATTCATTGAAGGGTAGTCTAGGCAACCCCGTGAAGGCCTTCGGGGGCGCACGCACGGGTGTCGAATGGGCTTCGGCTCTTCCTTGCGCGCTGCTGTCGCGTTCGCGATAGCGACGACGACCTTGGCGTTGCGCGCTTCGGTCACCGCGAGCACCCTCCGACAGCGCTGGGCGCGCGTCGGTACCCGCCCTGCGCGTTGACGTCCGGCAGTCACATGATCGACCGCACGGTTGGCTTGCGGCGATGCTTTGGGGGGAGCTGGGCCGCGCCCCCCATCGAGCGCTCACCGCGCCGCGTTGGGCTCGTTGAGCGAGGCGGGCGGGCCGACGTAGTTGTTGATGGCTGCGAAGGGCGCGGAGGCGATGCGCTCGAGGGTGAGCGCGCCCGTGGGCCCCGAGGCGCGGTAGTAGGAGTTGGCTGCGCGCGCGTCGGGGCGATCGCCGTAGTAGGCGCCGTTCGCGATGAGCACGTTGGCCGCGGCGTCGAAGGCCGAGCCCGCGGGGATGGCGCGCGTGTTGTCGTAGCCCGCATACACGGTGCGACGCTCCCACGCGGCGCCGCCCGCGGAGAGTCGCTCGAAGAAGTTGTAGCCGCCGTCGTCGCCCCAGCTCACCAGCGTGCCGTCGTGGCAGCGGATTCCGTTCGACGACGACGCCCCCGAGAAGGTGCCCATGGTGAGCGTGATGCGCGACCACGCGCGGCCGTCGAGGGTGCGCGCGAGCTGACCGGCGCCCGCCGCGGGGTGCGCCACGAAGAGGCTGCCGTCGGCGCACTGCGCGAGCTGCGCGTAGCCGGGCGCCGTGATGCCGATGTCGAGCGGGGTGAAGCTCGCACCGTCGTCGGAGACGAGCACGCGGGGCTCCGAGGGCGTTGCGGATCCAACCACCCAGCGCGCCCCGACGCGGGCCACGTAGCGCGTCGCGAAGGGCGTGGCGAGGGGTGTCCAGGTGGTGCCGTCGCGCGAGGTGCTCAACGCGGTGGTGTTGCTGGTGGCGACGTAGAGCCCGTCGCTGTACTCCACGTCGACGAGCGGGTGCGTGAGGGTCGCGGCGAGCGTCCACGTCGCGCCGTCGAGCGATGACCAGACGTTGCGGTCGGTGGTGCCGACCCAGTAGCGCCCGTTGGCCACCGCGGGGCCCAGGTTGGCCCCGACGCCCGTCACGAAGAGAGACGCGTCGGAGGCGGGGCCCAGCGTGCCGCACGACCACGAGCCCGCGCTGCCGTCGGTGGTCGACACGCAGTAGCGCTTCGGGTTCGTGGTGCCCGCGCCGTACCCGAGCAGAAGCATGTTGGGCTGCAGGACGCAGCCGCCCGCGACGCAGCGCTCGCCCGCTCCGCACGCGGCCGCGCTCGTGCCTTGACCGTCGGAGTCGCAGACGCTTCGTGCGGTTGCATCGACGCACGCGAGCGAAGCCCCCGGGGTGCATGCGAAGGGTCGACACGCGCCCGCGGCGGCGTTGCATCCGCTGCCCGCGGCGCAGTCGGTGGGCGCTCCGAACGCGAGGCCGTCGAGGGTGCATGTTTGTACGGACGCCGGGCCCGCGCAGCGCGTCGTGCCTGCGACACAGGTCTGCGTGATGCAAGCGCCACCGCTGCACGACTGCCCCGCCGCGCACGGCGCGAGGGTGTAGGCGAGGCCGTCGGCGTCGCAGACCTCGGCGTTGCTCGTGCTGCCCGCGACGCAGCGTCGCGCGCCGGCTGCGCAGACCACTGCGCGACAGACACCCGCACGACAGAGCTGCGCCGAGGCGCAGGCCGTCACGTCGTAGCCGCTGCCGTGTGTGTTGCATACCTCGCGACGCCCGTCGCTCGCACATCGCGCCGCGCCCGGCGTGCACACGCGCGTGAGGCAACGCCCGTCGGTCGCGCAGTACTCTGTGCCTGCGGCGCAGTCCGAGTCGCTCGTACAGCCCATGAGCGCAACGTCGGCCGCGTCGGCGGCAACGACGTCGCTCGTCGCGACGTCGGGCTGGGCAGTGTCGGACGGGGCAGCGTCGGACTGGGCGGCGTCGGGCTGGGCGGCGTCGGACGGAGCGGCGTCGGAGATCGCGCTGTCTGCTGGCGATGAATCAGACGAACTCATCGCATCGGTCGAGGCCGCGTCCGCAGGGCTTGTGTCCTTCGCGGCATCAACGGGTGAGGCATCGAGCGCCGACGCGTCGCTCCGGGTAGCGTCGATGGATGGAACGTCGCCGGGGGACGCGTCCAGTGTCACCGTGCCGTCGCTCGACGAGCCACACGCGGTGATCACGCCACCGAACAAGAGGACGGCGCAGACGACGTGGTGTCCGCTCCGCGTAGGAGGGCGCGGAGCGCAGGCTTCGCGCCTCGTTGCCCCTTCGCGATCATGGAGTGGATAGTGTTCGAGCATGAGGTACTCCCTTTCGAGGGGCCTCTTGTGCGCAGAGTTGGCGATCCTTCTCGAATTGCGCCCGCCGCCCCAAGCACCTACGGCGCGGCGCCCGCGACCGCCGCGCGGTGCATGCTCGCCGGCCACCGTCGCAGGAACACCTCCGCACGCGCATCGGCCTCGGCGCCCCGCTGCAGCCCGCGCAACGCCTGAATCGTGAGCGCCTCACGCTCCTCGACGAGCGCGCCGTCGCGAAATCGCCGCCCGTGCTCTCGCGCGGCTGCGATGGCCCCTGCGAAATCGCCGCGTACCAGCGCCGCGCTGCACCGCTCGATCAGCGCGCGCTCGGCGGCCTGGCGGCCCATCGCCGCACCCTCGTCATCGCGCGCCCGTGCGGCGGGCAGCACCCTCTCAACGTCGCTCGGGACGTCCGCGTCGGCTGGTGCAATGGCGCCCGCATCGGCACCGCGCACGAGCACTTCGATCGGTGCGGAGCGCTCGACGATGCGCTCGACCAACACCCGCTCGCGCACCGGCCACAACGCCCGCGTCGCCGCACCGCCTACGATCGCCCCGAACACCGCCCCGATGAGCGCGCTGCGCGGCGAGAGGGCGACGCGCCGCGGGGCGCGTGCGGCCGATCCGCCATGATTCGATTCGCCCCCGTGAC
>CANMAT010000588.1 GCA_947494865.1 Deltaproteobacteria bacterium | reverse complement strand
GCCGTCCAGCACCCTCCTGCACCGCGACACCGCCGGGGCACGCGAGGTGCTGTCGGTGGTGCGCGGGGCAGGGCGGTGGAGAGCTCGCGAGATTCTCGCCGGGAACCGTAGACGCTGGGAAATCCTGGGTGCGGTGTTGATGCCACCGGGAGGATTGCTAGCGTCCCCAGAGGGATTCGAACCCTCGTTAGCGACGTGAAAAGCCGCGGTCCTGGGCCTCTAGACGATGGGGACAACGATGACGCTGCACCCAGCGAGAATGGTCTCGCGAACGGAGGGCGCTTCATTACTCCATCTGCCTGCGATTGCAACTGTTCTCTCACGCCATCGCGCGAACCGCCTCGGCGACGTTATCCGAAGGCGCCGCGGGCGAAGCTCCAGCCCGAGACGCCCTCGACGAACCAGAGTGCGGCGAGCGCGGCGAGGGCGACGCTTCCGAGGCGCGTCACCCAGCGGGCGTAGCCCCAGCGCCGAGAGGTCAGGGCCAGCAGTGGCACGGGTCCGAAGAGCACAGCCGCGCGTGCGCCCCGGTCGGCGACCGCCGCCGCGCGGAGCGCGTATGTGCCAGCGATCGAAGCGGCCGCCAGGGCGACGCCCCCCGCGCGCCATGGCGACGCCGCGAGCAGCCAAAGCACGGGCATCGCGAGCGTCACCACCGCGAGCTGGCCGAGCTCGACGCCCACGTTTTACGCGAGCAGTGAGGGAGCCAGCGCCCGCGCGGGGGGAGCCCCTGCTCGGCGAGCACGCCCGCGAAGCCGAAGCCGTGCACGAGCCCGAAGGCGAAGGTGAGCGCGCGCCGACCCCGTGGGGCGGTGGCGAAGTGGTTCTCGGCGGCCACGTAGGTGATCGAGAGCGCGATGGCGGGCTCCACGATCGACGGAGGGAGCGCCACCCACCCGAGCGCCGCCCGCACCAGTGTGAGCGAGTGCACTCGCGTGAACGACGACACGATGATCGCCGCCTCGCGGGCCGCGTCGCGCCGCGCGCCGGCGCCCGTCACGACCAGCAGGCCGAAGAGAAGCGCGAGGTGGTCGTAGCCCAGGAAGATGTGCTCCACGCCAAAGCGAAGGTGCTCGGCGAGGTGCCCCGTGAGGGGGCGCCCGGAGCGGAGCGAGGCGCGCCGATCGCGCTCGACGAACACGCGCGTCGACGCGCTTCCAAAGGCGCGCAGCGTGGCCATGCCCAGGTGCCGCGCGTCGACGTCGAAGAAGAGGTGGTAGCGGAGCGCGAGGTCGTCGACCGCGTGCGGGCACTCATACCGCAAGGAGATCACGAGTTCGAAGCCGTCGCGCCCCTCGCGCAACGCCACAGCGTGCTCGGCGGGAGCGCACCGCCGCCCGCCCTCGGTGAGCGTGAGGCGAGCGCGCACATGGTCGGCCGCGCGAGGAGCCGCGGCGAGCGCGTCGGGGGGAGCGCCGACCGCCTCTGCCACGTCCATCGGGGCGAAGCGCACCTCGGCCTCGACGCGAGGGTACGTCACCGACCCCTGGTGCGCGTGCGCTGCGCTTGGGGTGAGGGCCGCCGCCAGGGCCGTCCCGCGCCGTGAGGGCCCGAGAGCGAGACGGGTCGAAGCGTTCACCCCCGCAGCCTACGTCATGCCGAAGCGGCTTTGGAGCGCGGTGTCGGTTGGGCCGCCGGGGAACGGCGCGCCCGGTGGTATCGTCGTCGAGCGCGCGGCCACGTTGCGGCGTCGGCGCGTAAGGTGTGCGGTCTTATGACGACGTGCTTCGTGCTTCGTGCTCCGGCCTCGCGACTCGGCGCCCTCGCGCTCTCGATCGCCGCTCTGTTCGGGTGTGCGCAGGGCTCACCGGGGAGCCAGATCGGTCTTCTCGACGCGACCGTCACCCCCGACGTCACGCTCCCAGAAGACACGGCGAGCAAGGGCGACGGCGCCAAGGACGGACCCGCGCCCACCCGCTGCGCGAGCAACGCCGACTGCGCGATGTCGGCGCTCGGCCCCGTGTGTGACACCTCCACCGGCGTGTGCGCGCAGTGCACGCCGTCGCAGGACATGTGCCCGCCCGGTCAGCTCTGCGAGCCCGCGACCAACACCTGCGTCGCCGGGTGCACCTCCGACGCCGACTGCGCCGCCGGCGGCGTGACCCGCTGCGACGCCGCCACCCGCCGCTGCGTCGGCTGCACCGCCGACGCCGACTGCGCGCTCGGCACCGTGTGCCGCACGGGCGCGTGCGTCCCCGGCTGCAGCGAGTCGCACGCGTGCGGCGTAGGCCAGACCTGCTGCGCGGGGCAGTGCGCAGACCTCCAGTCGAGCGCCGCGAGCTGCGGCGCGTGCGGCAACGCTTGCGCCGACGGCGCCGCGTGCTGCGCGGGCGCGTGCCTGTCGGTCACCAACGACGTCGCCAACTGCGGCCGCTGCGGCAACGCATGCACCGCCGCCAACGGCTCCCCGGCGTGTACCGGCGGCGTCTGCGCGGTGGGCACCTGCGACGCGGGCTTCGGCGACTGCGACCGCGCCGCGGGCAACGGCTGCGAGGCCGACCTCGCGTCCGACTCGATGCATTGCGGCGCGTGCGGGCGCGCGTGCGCCTCGGGGCCCAACGCCACCTCGCGCTGCATGATGAGCCGCTGCGTGAACGAGTGCGCCGCGGGCTTCGGCGACTGCGACGGCAACGCCGCCAACGGCTGCGAGGCCTCGACGGCCGACGACACGCGCAACTGCGGCGCGTGCGGCAACGCCTGCCCCGGCGGCGCCAACGCGACGGCGCGCTGCGCGACGGGCGCCTGCGGGCTCACCTGCGCCCCGGGCTTCGGCAACTGCGACGGCAGCGCGGCCAACGGCTGCGAGACCTCGCTCACTACGTCCGAGGGCAACTGCGGCGCGTGCGGCGTGGCCTGCCGCTACCCCAACGGCAACCCCGCGTGCTCGGCGGGTCGCTGCGGCCTCGCGACGTGCGCGTCGGGCTTCGACAACTGCGACGGCGACGCCGCCAACGGCTGCGAGACGCCCACGGCGGCCGACGGCGCCAACTGCGGCCGCTGCGGCAACCGCTGCCCCGCGGGCACCGCGTGCTCGATGGGCGCGTGCAACAGCGTGTGCAGCGGGGGCCCCACGTTCTGCACCGACCGCTGCGCCGCGCTCAACGCCGACGCCTCCAACTGCGGCGCGTGCGGGCGCGCGTGCCCCGTCGGCTCCAACGCGGCGCCGGCGTGCGCGGGCGGCGCGTGCGGGCTCACGTGCGACCGATCGTTCGGCGACTGCGACGGCAGCGCCGCGACGGGCTGCGAGACGAGCCTGCGCGCGTCGGTCACCCACTGCGGCGCCTGCGGCAACACGTGCCGCGCGTCGAACGCCGCCGTCGAGTGCCTCGAGGGCGCCTGCCGCGTGGCCGCGTGCAACCCGGGCTACGCCAACTGCAACGGCTCCGACGCCGACGGCTGCGAGGTGAACACCAGCGCGGACCTCTCCAACTGCGGCGCGTGCGGTCGCGCGTGCAGCCTGCCCAACGCGGGCGCTGCCTGCGGGGGCGGCGCGTGCGTGGTGAGCGCCTGCGCGGGCGGCTTCGCCGACTGCAACGGCGTGGCCGCCGACGGGTGCGAGGTCAACATCGCGAGCAACAACTTCAACTGCGGGCGCTGCGGCGTGAGCTGCGCCCCGGGCACCGCGTGCTCCGGGGGCGCGTGCTCGACGGTGTGCTCGCCCGGCACCACGTACTGCGCGGGCTCGTGCGTCAACCTCGCCACCGACGGCCGCAACTGCGGCGCGTGCGGCAACGTGTGCGCCGCGGGGCAGCTCTGCTCGGGCGGCGCATGCCGCGCGCTCGCGCCGTCGAACGACACGTG
>CANMAT010000587.1 GCA_947494865.1 Deltaproteobacteria bacterium | reverse complement strand
GCCCGGGTAGCGCCACGCGGTGGAGAGCGAGGCGACGCCGCCGAAGCTCGCGCCCATGAGGCACCGCGACTGCGGACGCGCCAGGAGGGGGAAGCGCCGCTCGAGGTCGGGCACCAGCTCTTCGGTGAGGTAGCGCGCGTGGGCCTCGCTGTTGGCGTACTCCTTCAGACGGTCCGACGAGTCGGTGAACACCGCGATGAGGTCGGGGATTTCGAGGCGGTGAATGAGGTTGTCGAGCACCGTCTTCATGCCCGCATATTTGATGTAATCGCTGCCGTCGTGCACCACGAGGAGCGGGTAGAGGTGCGAGCGGCGAAAGCGCGCCGGGAGGTAGATCTGCCCGCGGCGCACGCCGCCGAGCGCCTCGCTCTCGAACGCGAAGGGCTCGAGGCGGCCGGGGCGCGCGGTGGGGTCGGGGCGCGTCCACTCGGGCACCTCGTACCCCTCGCCCTGGAGCACCGAGTTGGCGCCGAAGGGGTCGCGCGCGCGGTTGGGGTTGAGCGGGTCTTCGATCCAACGGCCGACGCCGTTGTTGCGCACCTCGAGCTTGTACTCGACGCGCGAGCGCGGGGGCACCTCGAGGGTGAGGTACCAGAGGTCGGTGCCCGGCACGCGGGCGAGCTCGTTCGAAGACTCGAGCGCGTAGATCCAGTGGCGGAGCACCACCGACTCGGCCTCGCCGCGCCACACGAAGGTGGCGCTGGCGCCTTCTACGAGGGGGAAGCGCTTGCCCGCGAGGAAGGCCTCGACGCGCTCGCGCGTGGGGTTGTGGGCGAGCAGGTGATCGATCGCGAGTCGCTTCGTCATGGGGCGTACACCGTGTCGGGCGCGAGGGCTTCGACGGCGCCGTCGGCGCGCAGCACGCTCACGTCGCGGGGCGACTCGAAGCGCCCCTCGCGGAGCGCCACGTGCGAGCGCGCGGGCAGCGTGATGCATGCGCTGGGAGAGAACCGCTGCGCCATGAGCGACACGCGGTCGGCCTCGTCGAGGCGCAGGCGCGTCTCGGGGTGGGGCAAGGGAACCACGTTCTTCACGAGGCCGAGGCCGCGGTCGAGCACCTCGGCGACGCCGGGGCCCTGCGGCGGCGAGTCGTGGAAGAGCACCACGCGCTCGCCGAGGGCCATGGCGCCCGCCGTCCACGCGAACACCCACTGGCCGTCGAGGAGCTCGCCCACCCCGAAGAGCAGCATGCGGTTGAGGAGCGACGCCACGTGGCCGCCCGCGACGGCGAGGGCCGCGCAGCCCGCGAGCACCTGCTCGATCTCGCGGCGGTGGCGGGCGACGGCGCGGCGCTCGTGGGGGCGCCACGCCTGGTCGAACTCGTCGCGCACGCGGGCGCACTGCGCGAGGTGCCACTGGTCGAGCTCGCGGATCGAGTCGATCGACGCGGCGAGCTCGTCGGCGAGGATGTCGGGGGGCGCGCGGCGCGTGCGGATCACGTGCGCGGCGGCGAGCTCGTGCTCGAGGCGAATGCGATAGAAGTCTTGCTTGTGGCGCAGGAGCTCTTGCCGCTTACGATGGGCGGCGTGAAGCTCGGGGTCGGAGCGGAACACGTCTTCCGCGCGCTCGTGGAGGCGCAGGTTGACCGAGCGCCGCCCGAGGTGCTCGTGCAGGTCTTGATCGTCGCTCTCGCGCTCCTGCCAGCCGGCCGTAATCGTGGCGATGGGGCCGTCGATCTCGAGGCTCGCGACGAGCTCGCTGAGGTTGGGGTCGAAGCGCTGCGCGCCGAGCAGCACGATCGCGCGTGGGGCATTCCTCATCGGGCTCGATGCTCTAACAGACCTCGCGCCGCAGCGTAACCCGCGAACGCCTCCGCCCCTGCGACTACTCCCCCTGCGAGAGCACCTCTTCGAAGGTCTCGGCGCCGTTCACCGTGAAGCGAAAGCGCGCCCGCCGCACGCCCCGCGGCCACCGCGCCGGGGCGTTGTACACCCCCCGCTCGGCGGCCTCGCGCAGCACGTCGACCACGACCCCGCGGTCGTTCGTGACGGCCACCTCGGCGTAGGGCACCGCGCGCCCCTCGGCGTCGAAGAGCCGCACGGCGAGCACGCCCTGATCGAGGCTGATGTTGCGCATGCGCACCTCGTGAACGAGGGGCCCCGACTGCTGCGCCGTGAGGGTGATCTCGCGCGCGTCGCCGCCGTCGGGCGTCGAGGCGCAGCGCACCGCGTGGCGCCGACCGGGCGAGAGGGGGATGGGCGTGTTGGTCGCGACGGGGCGCGCGCCGTCGATGCCGCAGAAGAACCCGTCGGGCACCTCGAGCAGCGTCACGCGCGGCGGCTGCGCCCCGCCGGCGAGCACCGCGGGGACCACGTGCGGCGCCGCCACGAGCACCGGCGCAACCGTCGAGGGGAGGCCCTCGAAGCGGTCGTTGTCGAGGGCCGTGACGCGCATGAGGTAGCGCCCCGGCGCGAGGTCTCGGGCGCGCCACGACGTCGCCTCGCCCGCGAGGCGCTCCGACGCGACGAGGTCGTGGAAGGCTTCGTCGCGCGCGAGCTCGACGCGCCAGCCCGCGGCCACCGTCGAGCCGCGGAGCCCGAAGGTCGCGCTCACCTCGACGGGCTCGCCCGACGAGAGCACCCGCACGGGCGGCGCCGTGACCCACACCGGCTGCGGCGGGAGCTGCCGGTACGGCTGCCGCGGGCGGCCGGGCTCCTCGACGGAGGCGTTGCCCGCGCGGAGCACGTACTCGCGGTCGGGCATGCGCACGCGCAGGCGGCCGCGGTTGGCGGCGAGGCGCACCACGCGGCTCACGTGATCGAGCGCCACGAGGCCGTCGACGCGACCGAGAAAGGCCGTCGCGGGGCCCACCGAGAGGGGCGCGAGGGGAGCCCCCTCGCCGGTCTGCACGGGCGCCATACGCACACGCGCAGTGCCGCGGAGGAGGGTGGTAGCGGTCGAAGGCGCCTGCCCGGGAGGAGGTGCCAGCGGAGAGGCGAAGAGGAGGAGCTGCGCGCGGTCATCGAGGGTGAGCACGGTGCCGTTGGCGAAGGCCAGCTCGACGAGGCCGCCGTCGCCGACGTGCACGCGGGCGCCGCGGCGAAGGGTCTCACCAGCGCCTGCGGGGTGCGGCGCGCCGGGCGCGTCGTGCGAGGAGACCTCGACGGGGCCCCGGACCCACTGCACGCGAGCTTCGTCGGCGCCGAGCTGCGATGCGGCGCTGAGCGCGGCAGGCGCGGGCTGCGCAGCCGCGCGAGAGGCGAAAGTGAGCGAGGCAGCCAAGACGGGAATCGTCACGCGCATGAGGGCCCTCCAAGCGACGAACGGATCCGACACGATCGATGGTGCAGTGAGCCGCACTGATGACCACCACCGGGGCGATCCATCGGACGCCGTCGGCACGGTGCGTACCACAGGCGCCCCGCCACGCGGATGTCTTCGGCAACGTCGTCCGGGATCGGCCCTCGAGCGCGGTGCCATTGGACGCCGCGCGGATGTCCGCGCTTCCATAAAACGGTGATACGGTCGCCGCGATGAGCGACCGTTCCCTCATGCTTCGCAGGTCGATGGCGCTGACCCTCCTGGCCGCGACGATCGTCGGGTGCGGGTCGAGCACCGAGCTCCCTGACCGCGTCGACGCCCCCGCGATCGACGACACCCCCGACGCCGACGGCAGCACCACCAGCGACGCCTCCCTCGACGCTCCCGTCGCCACCGATGTGGCCCCGATGGACGCGTTCGTCCCCGACGCGCCACCGATGGACGCGCTCATCCCCGACGTGGTCACCCCCGACGTGGTCACCCCCGACGTGGTCACCCCCGACGTGGTCACCCCCGACGTGGTCACCCCCGACGTGGTCACCCCCGACGTGCCCGTCGTCGTCGACGTGGC
>CANMAT010000586.1 GCA_947494865.1 Deltaproteobacteria bacterium | reverse complement strand
GCGAATGGTGATGGACGCCGGCGCGGGCACGGTGCCGCCCGTCGCGTCGATCTGGATGTTGCCCGAGTTGACGAGGGCCGTGTCGGCGAGGTTGCTCGTGGCCTCGTAGGTGAAGTTCGCCTCGAGGTCGAAGACGTCGTCGGTCATCGGGTCGTAGGTGCCCGTGCCGTCGTTCTGCGTGGGGCGACCGGCGCGCGGCAGGTTGTAGCGGGCGCCGACGCGGAGCGTCCACGGCAGGTTCACCTTCATGCTGTTGATGGCGAAGGTGCTGGCGATGTTGCCCGCCGGGGCCGGGGTGTACGGCGACGCGATGTTGTTCGCCGTGCCCGACGCGTCGATGCCGAAGTTGTAGTGAAAGTTGGCGCCGAACGAGAGAAACGACGTGGGCAGCACCTGCGTCGAGAGGCTGCCGGCCATGAAGAAGCCCGAGCCGTCGAGGTTGATGGCCACGTCGGAGACCGGCGACTGCGGCGCGCTGCGGTCGGCGTTGACGTGGAGGCCGAACTGGAAGCGCGCGAACGAGGGCTCGACGCCGAGGCCGAAGCGCAGCCAGGGGGTGGGCTGCACGGCCAGCGCGACGACCGGGTGCAGCACCAGGAGGTTCTTGCGAAACAGGAGGTTGCGCGCGGGCGACGGGGCGTTGAACGACATGCCCGTCATCGTGTCGCGGGCCACGACGGTGTCAGGGTAGTTCTGCCCGCTGCCCGTGGTCGACGGCGCGAACACGCCGAAGCCGATGGAGAACATGCGGTTGATGCGGTACGTGCCGAGGATCATCGGCGCGAGCGACACGGCGGCGTCGTTGCAGATGCGCGGGTACGGCACGTTGCCGCTCTGATAGAGCGGGTCGCTGCCGGGCGCGGGCTCGAAGCGCGTGCCCTCGGAGCGGAGCGCCGCGTCGCGCGCCGACTCGTAGTTGCCCGTGCGCTGAAAGCAGTGCTCGAAGCGACCCACGTTGGACGACAGGGTGATCTGCAGGCCGGGCAGCGCCATGATGCCCGCGACGTTGTGCATCACCGCCGACGGGTCGCTCGCGCGCGCCGTGAAGGCGCCGCCGCGACCGAAGGCCGCAGCCCCGTTCTCGGGCAGCTCGATGCCGAAACCCCACGCCGACGAGGGGAGCACCGCACACGCCATCGCCGCAGCCGCAGCGAGCCTGATGACCTCTTTGGAATTCCGCATGAGAACCGTTGACCTCCGTTGAAACCCACCGTGCGAACGTGCACCGTACGCCGCGCGCCCTCTCCAAGCGCACCGCCGATGACGTCAACCCGACTCCGTACCCTCGCCCGCGTAGGGCTGGTGGCCGCGATGCTCACCGCACCGCTGGTCATCACGCAAGTCCCAACTGTGCGCGCCGCCGTCTTCTCGCTCGCCGCGACGATGCAGACCGGAGGCCTCTACGGACTGTGCCTCTACCTCGTGGTGTGCGCCGCGGGCTCGGTGCTCACCGTACCCCTCTGGATGCTCTCGGGCCTCGCGGGCTTCGCGTACGGCTTCCCCGGCGGCGCGGCCGCTGCGCTGCCGGGCATCACGCTCGGCGCGTGCTGCGCGTTCTTCATCGGCCGCGCCCTCTCGCGCACGAGCCTCGGCGACGCCCTGCGCGACCACCCGCGCTTCCGCATGATCGAAGCCGTGGTGCGTCACGACGGCCGACGCATCGCGACGTTGCTCCGCGTCACCCCCGTGATGCCGCAGAACCTCTTGCACTACGCCCTCGGCGCGACGGCGCTGCCCGCGCGCGACTTCGCCCTCGCCACCTTCGCGGGGCTCATCCCCGTGACGTGTGTGCAGGCCTACGCGGGCTCGCTCCTGCACGACGCGACGGAGCTCTTTCGCCAGGGCGGCACCTCGCTGCGCGACCCGCTCACGTGGGCCAAAGCCCTCGGCGGCATCGCCCTCACGGCCGCCGTGCTCACCCTCGTGGTGCGCCGCGCGCAGAAGGCCCTCGCGGTCGCCGTGGCCGAGGCCGAGCACAGCGGCCGCGCGCCCTGAGCGCCCCTACAACACCCCCACGCCGAAGCGCCCCAGGAGGCTCACCGTCTTGGTGAGCGGGAGCCCGATCACGGCGGTGAAATCGTCGCCCGTGACCCGTTCGAAGAGCGCGATGCCGAGGCTCTCGACGCGGTACGAGCCCGCGCAGTCGACGGGGTCGTCGGCGCGCACGTAGCGCTCGATCTCGGCCGTCGAGAGCGGTCGCATCACGAGGTGGTGCGTGTCGAGCGCCGTCTCGACGCAGCCGCTGGCGCCGTGGTGCACGGCCACCGCGGTGTGGAGCCGGTGCGCGCGCCCGGCCATCGACGCGAGCTGCGCGCAGGCGGCTTCGAAGGTGTGCGGCTTGCCGAGGCGCGCGCCGTCGAGCTCGCCCATCTGGTCCGAGCCGATCACCAGCGCGTCGGGGTGCAGCGCGGCGAGGCTCGCGGCCTTGCCCCGCGCGAGGTGCGTCACCAGGTCTTCGATGGCGAGGTGCGCGTGCGCGGCCTTGTCGGCGTCTTCGTCGTAGGGGGGCGCGAGGCTCTCGACGGGCACGTTGAGGCGCTTCACGAGCTCGCGGCGGTAGCGCGACGTCGAGGCCAGAATGATTCGCATGGGACGCCCTCCCTACACCCAGCGAGGCGGAGGGACCCAGCCGCCGAAGCGGTCTTCGAGCTCCTCGGCGACGCGGATGGTGACGTGGTCGCTGCCGGGCGCGCCGACCACCTGCACGCCGAGCGGGAGCCCGTCGGGCGTGAGCCCCAGCGGCACCTGCGTGACGGGCACGTGCATCACGTTGAAGATGGCGGTGTAGCCCCACTGCAGGGGCCAGTAGAGGGCGGTGCCGTGCTTCGGCGCGACGCGCGTGTGCGACGGGTACAAGAGCACGCCGCGCTCGCCGAGGAGGGCGTGGAGCTCGGCCCGTACGCGGCGCGTGCGCTCGAGCACCCGGGCCATGTTGTTGGGGAGGTTCTTCGTGGCGCGCTCGAGCACGCAGAGCGCGAGCGACGGAACGGTGTAGCGCGAGCGGCCGCGGAGGGCGCCGGGCATCTCGCCGAGCACGTCGCGCAGGCGGAGCTTCGTGCCGTTGCCGAGCATCATGGCGTAGGGGGTCTCGGCGGCGTCGTCCATCGCGGCGGCCCACAGGGCGATGGCGTCGCGCAGCGCGGGGAAGCCCGCCGTGCGCACCCGCGCCCCGCGGCGTGAGAGCTCGCTCGCGGCGCGCTCCTGCGCGTCGAGGAGGCGCGCGTCGACGGGAAAGAACCCGCCGAGGCTCGCGGCCTCTCGCACGTCGAGCACGGTGACGTCGGCGAGGCTCACGTCGGCGGGGTCGGCGAGGGTCATCGCGCGGGCGTAGGCGTCGCCCGCGTGGGGGCCCGCGAGCACGCGGAGCACGGGCATGAGGTCGCGCGCGCGGCGCACAAGGGGGCCGCTCCCGAGGAGGTGCTGCGCGTCGCCCTCGGCGTTGGGAAACTGCCCGACGTTGGGCACGAGGCCCGGCGTAGGCTTGTGCCCGAAGACGCCGTTGAAGAACGCCGGCATGCGAATGGAGCCGCCAACGTCGGCGCCGAGGCCCACGGGAGAGGCCCCCGCGCCCACGACGGCCCCCTCGCCCCCGGAGCTGCCGCCGGCGGTGCGCGCGGGGTCGTAGGCCGAGCCCGTGCGGCCGTAGAGCATGTTGGTGCTCTCCATCCACATGCAGAGCTCAGACGTGTTGGTGACGCCCAGCGGGATGAAGCCCGACGCCCGCAGGCGCGCCACGGTGGGCGCGTCGCTCGAGGCCACCACGTCGCGGCGCGCGACGAGCCCCGCCGTCCACGGCATGCCCTCGACCGCGAACGACTCTTTGATGGTGCACGGCACG
>CANMAT010000585.1 GCA_947494865.1 Deltaproteobacteria bacterium | reverse complement strand
GGCTCTCCAGAGCATCACCCGAAACCCGTGAGGCAGTGATCGATGCGTGCCCGTGTGTATGTGACGTTGAAGCGTGAAGTGCTCGACCCCCAGGGCGAGGCGGTGCGCAAGGGCCTTCAGAGCCTCGGCATCGCGGGCGTACGCGAGGTGCGCGTGGGCAAGCTCGTCGAGCTCGAGATCGACGACGCGGCGGGCGACGTGAACGAGGCGCTCCGCGTGGCCGTCGAGAAGCTGCTCGTCAACCCGGTGATCGAAGACGGCCGCGTCGAAGTCGAGGCCGCGGCGAGCGCGGCTGCACCCTGAGGCGGCAGTAGGGTATCGTCCGCGCCGATGCGTCGCGCTTCGTTTGTGTTCGTCGCCCTTCTCGCGGGGTGCAGCGGCGAGAGTCCGGTGTTGCCCGACGTGCGCTTCGAAACGCGCGACGCGGTCATCGACCCGCCCGATCATCTCGTCGCCGACGACGCCCGCGCCGACCTCCTCGACGCGTCGGCCCCCGTCGATGTGACGGTCTTCGAAGTGGCCGACGCGGGCCCCCTCGGGGCCGATGTTGCGCGGCCCGACGCGCCTGCGCTCGACCTCCCCTTGCTGCAAGACACGCCCGCGACGCCGTGCACCGAGCTCGCCGAGCTCTACGCATCGTCGGTGCGCGAGGCCGCCGTGTGCGAGGCCGCGTCCGAGTGCGGCGCGCGCGTCTGCGAGACGCTGTGTTGTGTGTGCGAGGTGTTCGTCGCGCCCGTCGGCGATCGTCTCGCCGCCCTCGACGCGCTGCGCGCCCGCGCCGTCGCGCTCGGCTGCGCCGCGATGCTCCCCTGCCCCGCCGTGCGATGCCCCGCGCCGCGCTCGGGGCAGTGCTCCTCCGACGGCCGGTGCGTCACCCTGCGCGAGCCCGCCGACGCCGGAACAAGCCCGTGACGCGGTGGGTTTGACGGCGCCGTGACATCGCGCGCCGCACGCCCGCTCGCCTCGTCGGTCGCCGCGCACCTCGCCGCGCTCGCGCTCTGCGTCGCCCTCGGGCGAACACGCCGCCCCGACGCGGCGACCGCGCCCCGCGCCGCAGCGTCCGTCGAGGTGACCTTCCAGGCACCGCCCGCGGCGCTGGCCCCGCCGACGCCCGCGCCGCCCGCTCCCGCCGCGCGGCCTGTTCTCGCCGCGCGCACCACGGCGGCGCGCCCTCACGCCGCGCCTTCTGCGACGCTGCCGGAGGCGCCGCCTGCGCCGGTCGCGGCGCCCGCGCAGCCCCCCGCGCCCGTGGCGCCGCCCGCGCCGCACCTCGACGCGATGGCGCTCATGCGCGGCACGCGCGACGATGTTGCGTCGATCGTGCGCCGCGGCGACGTGCTGCTCGACACATCGCGGCCGAGGCCGAACCGCGACCTCGTGGCGCTGCCCTCGGGCACCGCCCTCGAGCGAGCGCGCGCGGCGTCGGCGGGCTACGTGCGCGACCGCCTCGACGAGGCGCCCGCGCGGCCCGAGGCACCGGGCGTGCGAACCTACTACTGGCACCTCCGTCGACGCATGCAGGAGACGTGGCGGCCCGGGCTCGCGCGCGAGCCGTCGATCGGGCAGACGATCCTGGCCACGCTCGGCACCTCGCCGGAGGCGCAGCGTCGCGCGACGGAGCTCGCGATGGGCGCCGCCGCGCGGCCCGGCCGCATGGGGAGCGCGCACGACGCCCTCGACGCGGCGCAGGGCGCGAGCAACAGCGACGCGATGCACGCCAACCCGATGCAGGGCAACGGCGTGCGACCCATGGTCGGCATCGCCGACCTCGCGCAGCTCAACGCGCAGACCACCCGCGCGGAGATCGAGGTCGACCAGTCGGAAGACGGTCGCGTGCTCGAGGTCCGCGTGCTGCGCTCGTCGCGCATCGCGAGCTACGACGACGCCGCGGTGCGCGCGGTACGCGAGGCGCTCCCGCTGCAGACGCCGGCGCACATGCCGGGAGGCCGTCGGTCGCGCTGGTCGTTTCAGACCGTGGCGTCGCGCGCGCCCTTCGTGCCCGGCGTGGGCGTGACCTTCGACGAGTCGAGCGGCTGGTTCGAAATCGTCTACCCCGGCCGCGTCACGCTGCGCTCGCGCGTGTGGCTCGAGTCTGCGCGCCCGCTCAGCACGTGACGCACAATCGCCCTTGCTGTGGCCGCGTGGGCTGAGGTTCTATGGGGCCATGTCGCGCCCCCATCGGTTTCTCTCGCTAGCCTTTGTCGCCGCGTCGCTCGCCGCCCCCTCGCTGGCGCACGCGCAGGTCTCACAGATCGGTCGCGGCCGCAACTTCGGGCTCGGGCTCGTGTTCGGCTGGCCCAACGTGGGCGTCGGGCTCAACGCGTACATCAGCGAGCTCAACTCCCTCCAGGTCGACCTCACGTGGAGCTATCGGAGCGGCTACGGCTACTTCGGGGCGCGCGCCGACTTCCTCTTCTGGATGCCCCGCATCGCGTCGACCAGCTACGCCGACCTGCGCTGGTACGTGGGCCCCGGGCTCAACCTCGGCGTCGTGAACGGGCTCTACAACCGCCCCGACGGCAAGCACTACGAGGGCGGCTTCTTCCTCGAGGCCGAGGTGCCCATCGGCATCGGGTTGCAGTTCAAGTTTCCCCTCGACGTGATGCTCGAGGCGGTGCCGCGGCTCTACATCTTCGACACGACCTACGGCGCGTTTCTGGGCATCAACGTCGCCGCCGCGATCAACGTTCGCTACTACTTCTGATCTCACATTTTGCCTTCCGCGAAGGCCCGTCGCGAGACCCTTCGCGCGCGCTTCGCGTCTCCAGCGCACGGTTCTCTCCCCCTTCGCTGGAGCCCACCCATGAAGCGTCTCGCCCTCGGCCTCGTGCCCGCGTTCCTCGCCGCCTGCGCCGCCTCTCCCTCCCCGCAGAGCACCCTCCAGATCGCCACCGTGGCCACGCACCGAACGACCGTCGCGACGGCGGTCACCGACGCGGGCGCGTGGCTCCGCGCCGCCCCGGTGCAGACCCGCGTGATGCAGAACAGCGACGGCACCACGTGGGTGGGCTTCTGGATCGACACGCCCGCCGCGGCAGCCTCGGCGCAGCGCCCGCCCCTCGACGTGGCCCTCGTGGTCGACACGTCGGGCTCCATGAGCGGCAGCAAGATCGCCAACGCGCGCCTCGCCGCCGCGAGCTTCCTCGACGGCCTCGCCGACGGCGACGTCGTGTCGCTCTACTCGTTCAGCGATCAGGTGACCGAGCTCGCGCCCCCCACCACGGTGAGCGCCCCCGCGCGGGCGGTGCTCATGCAGCGCGTGCAGGGGCTCTTCGCGGCGGGCGGAACGAACCTCCACGACGGCCTCCTCGCCGGGCGCCTCGCCACCGACGCCGCGCCCGCGAGCCACCCCGTGCGGCGCATCGTGATGATCTCCGACGGGCGCGCCACCGTGGGCGACACCGACCCGGGCTCCATCGCCAACGTGGCCGCGCAGGCCACCGAGCACGGCACGCAAGTGACCGCCATCGGCGTGGGCCTCGACTACGACGAGGGCATGCTCAACGCCATGGCCGTGCGCAGCGCGGGGCGCCTGTACCACCTCGAGGAGCCGCAGCAGATGGCCACCATTCTCCACAATGAGCTGGAGCTCCTGGGCGACACGGTGGCGGCCAACGTGTACATCGAGCTCACGCCCGCCGAGGGGGTGACCGTCGAGGGCACCGACGCCGTGCGCATCGACCGCCGCGGCCCCGTCGTGCGCGTGCCCCTCGGGAGCCTCTACGGCGCGCAGCATCGCGAGGTGCTCCTGCGCGCGCGCATCCCCACCACGGGGGCGGGCGCGCGCACCCTCGGCGAGGCGCGCCTCGTGTGGCAGGAGCCCGGCGCGACGTCACCGCGCGAGGGC
>CANMAT010000584.1 GCA_947494865.1 Deltaproteobacteria bacterium | reverse complement strand
CGCGTCGGCCGCGAGGGCGCGCGCGTAGAGCCCCTCGGCCTCGAGGGCGCGGTGCTCGCGCTCGGCCGCGAGGCCGCGCTCGTAGAGGCCCCGCGCCACGTCGCGCGCCATGGCGTTGATCTCGGGCGCAGCGGGCGCCTCTTGCGACACCCCCGCGGCGGGGAGCGCGACGAGCGCCGCGGCCAGGGCGATGCTGCGGGTCCGTTTCATGGGGGCGATCCGTGATGGTAGCAGCGTCGCGCGGGGGGCGCATTGCTTCGACACTGGGCGGGGCGGACGCATGGCACCGCACGGGTGGCCTTTGGAGCGCCGGGGTTTGCCGCGCCTCGCGGCTGCACCGCCGGGCAACGACAGGGCAACGCACCGGGCAAATGCCCGGCGCTCCGGGTGGTGTTCATCTGCGATGCAATGGGGGCGCGACGACGGGCGCCGCACCGGCGCATCACCTCACGCGTTGCACCCCACGCCCGACGCCCGAAGGGCACAAGTCTCCTGGCAGACGACGACACCCACAGAGCGCCGGGCAACGCCCGGTGCGGCGCCCTGCAGTTGCCCGGCGGTGCAGCCGCGGGACGCGGCAAACCCCGGACGCAGACGGCCAGACGACTAAAGGGCGACGCACTGGTGGCCCCGGCGCACCCCCTTTGCGCGGAGTCGCACCTGTGCGATGAGGTCGGCGCCATGAACGCACGAATGAGCCTCCCCCAGCGCGGTCGCGAGCCCGGCGACATTCTCGGTACGATGGACGCCTACCGCGAGGGCGACGCCCGCTGGCGCGACGGCAAATGTTTCTCGCTCGTGTACTTCGCGGGCGACGCGCACGAGCGCCTGCTCATCGAGGCACACGAGAAGTTCTTCATGGAGAACGCGCTCAACCCCATGGCCTTCAAGTCGCTCAAGCGCATGGAGGCCGAGGTGGTGCAGATGACCGCCTCGATGTTCCACGGCCCCCCCGAAGCCGTTGGCACCATGACCTCGGGCGGCACCGAGTCGATTCTCATGGCCGTGAAGACGTACCGCGAGCGCGCCCGCGCGAAGTGGCCGTGGATTCGCAACCCCGAGATCGTCGCGCCCCGCACCGCGCACGTCGCCTTCGACAAGGCCGCGCACTACTTCGGCCTCACGCTGCGCCACGCGCCCACCTCCGTCGACGGCCGCGTCGACCCCGACGCCATGCGCAGGCTCATCAACCGCAACACGGTGATGCTCGCCGCCTCGGCGCCGCAGTACCCCCACGGCGTGCTCGACCCCATCGAAGACATCGGCGCCCTCGCCCTCGCGAAGGGTCTGCCCCTGCACATCGACGCGTGCATCGGCGGCTTCATGCTGCCGTGGGTCGAGCGCCTCGGACACCCCCTCCGCCCCTTTGATTTCCGCGTGCCCGGCGTCACCTCCATCTCCGCCGACCTGCACAAATACGGGCTCGGCGCGAAGGGCGCCTCGACCATCACCTACCGCGACATGAGCTACCTCAAGCACCAGTTCTTCGTCGCCACCGACTGGCCCGGGGGCATCTACGCGTCGCCCTCGGCGCTGGGCACGCGCCCCGGCGGCACCATCGCCGCCGCGTGGGCCGCGATGATGTACCTCGGCGAAGAGGGCTACCTGCACCACACGCGCCTCGCCATGGAGGCCACGCAGCGCATGATCGCGGGCATCGGCGCCATCCCGGGCCTCGCCGTGGTGGGCTCGCCGGCGGGGTCGATCTTCGCGTACCGCTCCGTCGACGCCTCCGTCGATCTGTACGCCGTGGCCGACCGCCTGAGCGAGCGCGGCTGGCACGTCGACCGGCAGCAGAAGCCCGCGACGATTCACTGCACGGTGACCTCGCAGCACGTCGCGCACGCCGAGTCGTACCTCGCCGACCTGCGCGAGGCCGTCGAGCACGCGCGGGCCCACCCCGAGCTGCGCGCGAGCGGCAACGCGGCCATGTACGGCATGATGGCGAAGGTGCCCTTCCGCGCGATGATCAAGCGCTCCGTGGGCAAGGTGATGGAGACGATGTACGGCCCCGCGGGCACCAACACCGACCCGCTGAGCGGCCAGGACGACGGCCCGGTGATGGCGTTCGTAAACCGCCACGCCGACCGCGTGATGGGCGCCCTCGACCGCGTCGAGGCCCTGCGCGAGCGCCTCGGGTCGAAGGGCCCGCGATGAGCGGCGGGCGGCGCCTGCGCATCGCCTACGCGCGCGTCGCGCAAGAGACCAACGCCCTCTCGCCGCTGCGCACCACGCTCGACGATTTTCGCCGCACGCACCTCGTCGAGGGCGCCGCCCTCGCGCGCGCCTGCGGCCGCTTCGGCTACGAGGCGCCGGGCTTTCTGCGCGCCGCCGAGCTCACGGGCTTCGCGCGCGCGGCCCGCTCCCTCGGCGACGGTCGCATCGACGCGGTGCCCCTCTTCAGCGCGTGGACGATCCCCGGCGGCCCCCTCTCGACGGCCACCTTCGCCGCCCTGCGCGAGCGCCTCGTCGACGAGCTGCGCGCGTGCGGCCACCTCGACGGAGTGTTTCTCTCGCTGCACGGCGCGATGGGCGCCGACGGGTGCGACGACCCCGACGGCGAGCTCCTGCGCGCGGCCCGCGCGGCGGTGGGCGAGGGCGTCCCCATCGCGGCCACCTACGACCTCCACGCCAACATGACCGACGCCCGCGTGCGCGCCGCGAACGTCTCCGTGGCCTATCACACCAACCCGCACCGCGATCACGCGCGCACGGGACGCAAGGCCGGGGAGCTCCTCGTTCGCACCGCGCGCGGCGAGGCGCGGCCGGTCACCGCGTGGCGCTCGCTGCCGATGCTCCTGGGCGGCGGCAACACGCTCGATTTCCTCGCGCCCATGCGCCCCATCTTCGCGCGCATGCGCGCCATGGAGCGCGAGCGCAATGTGCTCTCGGCGAGCACCTTCATGGCGCACCCGTGGCTCGACGTGCCCGAGGTGGGGTGGTCGACGCTGGTCACCACCGACGGCGATGTGAGCCAGGCCGAGCGCCTCGCCGACGAGCTCGCCGAGCGCTGCTGGGCGGTGCGCAACGAGCAGCCTCCCGCGTTCTCGTCGCCCGAGGCGGCCATCGATGTGGCGCGCGGCGCGAGGCTCGCGCGAAGGCTCGGCGCGGTGGTGCTCTCCGACGCCTCCGACGTCGTCACCGCCGGCGCCACGGGCGACTCCACGGCGCTCATCAAGGCGCTCCTCGCGCGCGCCAGGGGGATGCGCTGCTACGCGCCCCTGCGCGACCCGAGCGCCATCGAGACGCTCTTCGCGCACGCCGTGGGCGATCGCGTGTCGCTCTCGGTGGGCGGCACGCTCGACCCCGCGCGCCACGCTCCGCTCGCGGTCGACGGCGTGCTCCGGCACCTCGCGACGCGCGACGACTACGGCGGCCGCGTGGCCGTGCTCGAGGTCGACCACGTGAGCCTCGTGATCACCGACGCGCCGCCGCTCACGGTGCGGCCGTCGTTCTTCGGCGCGGTGGGCCTCGACCCGTGGCGCGCCGACATCCTGGTGGTGAAGAACTTCTTCCCCTTCAGGATCTTCTTCGCCCCCGTCGCCCGCAAGACGATCTACGTGAAGACGCGCGGCACCACCGACCTCGACGCGGCCTTCGCGCTCCCGCGCATCGAAGGGCCCGTGCACCCGCGCGACGCGGTGAGCGACTGGCGCGCCGTCGACCGACGCCGCCGCGGGCTGTGATACAAGCCGCGGCGATGCACACCGACGACGTATGGGATGCGCTGCGCCACATCGCGCAGACGCGCTGCGCCGAGGCCGACCCCGCCCACGACTGGCTCCACGTCGAGCGCGTGGCCGCGAGCGCGCGCGCCATCACCCTCGCCGAGGGGGCCGACGTCGAGATCACCGT
>CANMAT010000583.1 GCA_947494865.1 Deltaproteobacteria bacterium | reverse complement strand
GCTCCAGAGGGCGCGCTCGCCCGCCCCGAGCTTGCGCACGTTGGCGAGGATCGACCGCGGCGCGGGCACGGCCTCGTGCACGAGGTACTGCGCCACCGCGGCCGCGTCGATGGCCCGCTCGGCGCGCACGCGCGGGTGCTGCAACAGGGCCCGCAGCTCGCTCGCGAACACGACGCCATCGGGCGCGCGGTCGCCCCCCAAGGGGGCGTAATACAACGGCTTCTTGCCGTAGCGGTCGCGCCCGAGAATGAGCGACCGATCGCGCACGCTCCAGTACGCGAAGGCCATCATGCCGTGGAGGCGCGCGAGCGCGTCGGGGCCCCAGCGGCGCAGCGCGAGGAGCAGCACCTCGGTGTCGCTCCGTGACGAGAAGCGCTCACCGGCATGCGCGAGGGCCTCGCGCGCGGCGTCGAAGTCGTAGATCTCGCCGTTGAAGACCAGCGCCGCGTCGCCCTCGCGCGTGAGCATGGGCTGCGCGCCCGCGGGCGTGAGGTCGACGATGGCGAGGCGCCGGTGGCCGAGGCCGCAGCCCTCGGTGATCCACACGCCGTCGCCGTCGGGGCCGCGGTGCGCGAGCGTGTCGGTCATGGCCCGGAGCGTCGCCGCGTCGGGGCGCTCAGCCCCCGGGAGGGCGATGCCGGTGATGCCGCACATGCTCGCTCGTCAGCTCCGCTTCGCGCCGTCGAAGTTGACCGTCTCGCCGACGAGGTACGTCTTCTTGCCCTGCGACTCGTGGTATGTACGAATGAGCACCTCTCCCAAAAGGCCCATCAGCAACAGCTGCACGCCGATGGAGAAGAGAAACACGGCGAGGAGGAGCAGGGTGACGGGCTGCACCCACACGTCGCCGGGCCGATCGAGCACGTGGCCCTTGATAAACTGCGCGAGCCACACGGCGGCCGACAAGATGCCGCCCGTGCAGAGCAGCAGCGCGGGCTTGCCAAAGAAGTAGATGGGCTTGGTGCTGTAGCCGCCCAGAAACGTCACCGTGAGCAGGTCGAGCAGCACCTTGAACACGCGGCCGAGGCCGTACTTGCTCACGCCCGCGCGGCGCGGGTGGTGCGTCACCTCCATCTCGGTGACGCGCGCGCCCGCCCAGCTCGCGTACACGGGGATGAAGCGGTGCATCTCGCCGTAGAGGCCGTAGGGCTCGAGCACCCAGCGGCGGTAGGCCTTGAGGGTGCAGCCGTAGTCGTGGATGCGAACGCCCGACACGCGCCCGATGAGCCAGTTGGCGATCACGCTCGGGAGGCGCCGGGTGACGGCCTTGTCTTTGCGCTCGCGGCGCCACCCCGACACCACGTCGAAGCCCTCTTCGAGGCGCTTGAGGAGGAGCGGAATGTCCTTCGGGTCGTTTTGCAGGTCGGCGTCGAGGGCCACGATGATGGGCGCGCGCGAGTGGTCGATGCCCGCCGCGATGGCCGCCGTCTGGCCGAAGTTGCGGCGAAAGCGCACGACGCGCATCCAGGGGCGCGAGGCCGCCGCGGCGCGCAGGAGTTCGTACGACTGGTCGCGCGAGCCGTCGTCGACGAGCACCACCTCGACGGGCTGCGGGAGCGCCGGAATGGCACCCTCGAGCGCGTCGAAGAGGGCAGGCAACGACTCTTCTTCGTTGTAGACGGGGATCACCAGGCTGGTCGCGGGAAACGCGGTAGCCTCGGTGTCGGAAGGGGCAGTGGCGGTCTCAGAAGCAGGCACGCGCGCGGTGTATCACAGCCCGCGCGCCGAGTGGAAACCCGCGATCAGTTGCTGCCGCACATGCCGGCCTGCGCGCCCATGACCGTCATGGGGGCGATGACCGCGCGCACGGTGGTGAAGCCGAGGCCGAGCGAGATGCCGCCCATGGGGGCCATGCAGCCCATCGCGTTGCCCGCGGGATCCTGCACGTCGACGAGCGACTGGAGCACCGTCTGCACCGTGGCCACGGGGATGCCCGCGGGGAGGAGCACGCCGAGCATCGAGGCCAGCGAGCTGAGCTGCGCGTAGCCGCCGAGGTTGCCGTTGGCGCCGCGGTCGGGCGTCATGTCGACGCGGAGCTGCGTCTTGAAGAGGGCCAGCGGGATGTTCATGTCCATGATGGGGAGGTTGAACGTGAAGTTCGCCATCGAGGGGCCCGCGGCGGCGGGGGTCACGCGGAGGCGGCCGTTCACGATGCTGCCCGCGAACTGGATCTTCGCCGTGTTGAGGTCGCCCGCGGTGTTGAGCGAGGCGTTGTCGACCGCGAACATCTGGCCAGGCATGCCGATGTTGGAGCACGCCGCGAACATCGGGCGGCTGATCGGGTACACGTGGATGCGCACGGCGCTGTCGTTGAGCGTGGGGCCCGGCGTGCCGTTGACGCCCGTGACGCGCACGAGGATGGCGACCTTGCCCGCCGCGACCTGCTCCGTGAGCGTCATGCGGATGTCGGTGCCGAAGCCCATGACCGTGTTGGCGATCTCGGGGAGCTGGTTGTCGACGCCGCCCTGACAGGCCGCGCCGCCGCGGGCCATGCCGGCCGCGCAGTTGCCCGTGTTCTGGTCGGGGTCGATCGTCGAGAAGAAGTCGGCGTGGGCGCACGCGGGGCCGCCGCGCATCGCCGCGTCAGCCACCGTCGACTTGAGGCCGTCGAGGTCGAAGCCCGCGACGCCCGCCGTGCTGGTGGCGGGGTTGGGGGCCATGCCGCCCGCGGCCGAGTCGACCGTGATCGCGTTGATCACGTAGTCGAAGGTCTGGTCGGGGCCGGCGTCGGCCGGCGGGGTGTTGGTGTCGGTGGTGACGCCGCCGTCGCCCGCGGGCGTGCTACCCGTGCTGTCGCCACAGCCGACGAGGCCCATCGTCGAGATAAGAATCGCGGTCGTAAGTGTCGTGCCCATGCGCGTCATCGTGGTGATCTCCTTGGAAGTTCTGAAACGAAGAGGTGGGGCGTCGGGCGACCGCAGCGCCGCCGCGGAGCACCCTCTCATCCAACTGCTGGGAGGGTTACCATCCAACCCCCGTAGACATCAATAGTTCGGGCTGCGTGTTTCCGCAGCGCTGCGCACTTGACGCGCCATGACGTAGAGCGTCACCGCGAAAGGTGATGGCGCCGCGGGCGCGTGCTACGGCCCGGCGGCCCTATGCCTGACTTCGTTCACCTGCACGTTCACTCGCAGTACTCGATGCTCGAAGGCGCCATCCGCGTAAAGGAGCTCTGCTCCCGCGTGAAGGAGATGGGCATGCCCGCGGTGGCCCTCACCGACCACGGCAACATGCATGGCGCCATCGACTTCTACAAGAAGGCAAAAGACGCTGGGTTGCAGGCCATTCTGGGCTGCGAGCTGGGCTTCGGGCACGCGTTTCCGGGCGACCGGCCCGACAAGCACGGGCGCTTTCGCAGCTATCACCTGCCGCTCCTCGCGGCCTCCGAGGAGGGTTATCGCAACCTCATCGCGCTGGTGTCACACGCGTGGCTCGACGCGCCCGAGGGGTGCTCGCCGCAGTCGTCGCTCGAGCGCCTTGCGACCCACGCCAAGGGCATCGTGGTGCTCACGGGCTGCCTCGGCGGCCTCGTGCCGCAGGCCCTCTTGCAGCAGTCGCCCGACGAGGCCAAGAAGATCCTCGGGCAGCTCCGCGAGATCGTCGACCCGGGCAAGCTCTTCGTTGAGCTGCAAGACCACGGGCTCGTCGAGCAGCCCATCGTAAATCGCATCCTGGTCGACATGGCGCGCTCCATGGAGCTTCCCGTGGTGGCCACCAACGATGCGCACTACCTCCGCCGCGACGACGCGCAGGCGCAGCGCGCCCTCGGGTGCATCGCGTCGGGCTCGACCCTCGAAGAGGCCGAGGCCAGCTCGCACAACTCCGACGAGATGTTTCTCAAGAGCCCCGAAGAGAT
>CANMAT010000582.1 GCA_947494865.1 Deltaproteobacteria bacterium | reverse complement strand
GTCGCGTTACGCGCGCGACGAGGCGCGCGGACGCGTGATATCGACGTTGCGCATGAGCGACGTGGTCGAGATCTTCACGGACGGCGCGTGCTCGGGCAACCCCGGGCCCGGCGGCTGGGGCGCCCTCCTGCGGTGGAACGGCAAGGAGCGCGAACTGTGGGGCGGCGAGGCCGACACCACCAACAACCGCATGGAGCTCATGGCGGCCATTCGCGCCTTCGAGGCGCTGAAGAAGCCCGTGACGGCGCGCATCACCACCGACTCGGTGTACGTGAAAGACGGCATCACCCAGTGGATTCACGGGTGGAAGCGCAACGGCTGGCGCACGTCGAGCAAGCAGCCCGTGAAGAACGCCGACCTCTGGCAGCGCCTCGAGGCGGTGATGGCGCAGCACACGGTCGAGTGGCGATGGGTGAAGGGGCACTCGGGCAACGCCGAGAACGAGCGCGTCGACGGGCTCGCGCGGCGGGGCGTGAGCGAGGTCACGGGGCGTGCATACTGAGCGGGAGATGATGCGAGAGGCGAGTCGCAGCAGAGTTGCGATGGGCGCGATCGCAAGGCTCGGGGTCGCGCTCGCGTGGGTGCTCGGCGGGTGCTCGGCCGAGATCGACCTCGGCGCGAACCGCACGTGCGGCGTCGGGCGCCTCGCCTGCGGAGACGCCGCGGCGCGCGTGTGCGTCGACCCGCGCAGCGACCCACGGCACTGCGGCGCTTGCGGCGTCGCGTGCGGCGCCGAGCGGGCCTGCGCGCGCGGCGCGTGCTGCCCGTCGGGCGCGTGCGGTGGCCAGTGCACCGGCACCCGATGGGAGGAGCGCACCGTCACAGTAGGGCGCGAGTCGATCGGCTTCTTCGCCTTCGACCTCGACGGCGACGGACGCACCGACATTGTAACGGTGGACCAGGTCGACGCGACGTTTCACGTGTTCTGGGGCAACCCCGAAGCTTCGCTCGACGCGCCCGACGTGTGGCCCGTCGGGCGCATCGGTGGGCAGATCGCGTGGGGCGACTTTGATGAAGACGGTCTCGTCGACGTGGTGGCGCCCGTACAGTCGCGCGGCGCTCCCCGCGCTACGCACCTCGCCGTGATGCGCGGGCAGCCAGCCCGTCAGCCGCTCGAGATCACCCTCTCGCTCGAGAGCGGAAACCCGCTCGAGCTCGCCGCCCTCGACGCCAACGGCGATGGCCACCTCGACGTGCTGACGCGTCGGCAGGACGACGGCTGTCTGCTTCTCCGCACAGGCGACGGCCGCGGGCGTCTCGCCGCCGGGCGTTGCGTCGCGTCGCTCCGCAGCGGCGTAGACAACGTGCGCGCTCTCGTCGCGGTGACTGTCGCCGGTCGACCCGCGCTCATCGTACAAAACCCTTACGATTACGAGCTCCTGCGCTTTGGTGACGTCGGCGCTGTCACGTCGCGCACGCCTGTTCTCACGGACGTGCAAAACCCCTGGGGCCTCAGCGCCGTCGACCTCGACGGCGACGGCGTCACGGAGCTCATGCCGCACCTTCGAAGCACCGCCGGCGACGCCTACGAGCTCGCCACGTATCGCCTTCAGGGGTCGGCCACCACGCCGCTCGGCTGCGTCACCGCGGGCACGATGGGCACGCGCATCGGGACCGTGACCGACTTCGACGGTGACGGGATGCTCGACATCGTCGCGTTTCGGGTGGTCGCCGGCGCACCATGGGAGATGCACGTTCTGTTGCGCCGGTGATAGCGTCGGCGCCCCTTGCGTCTTGTACTTGCAGCTTCGTTCGCGTTGATGCCGCTTGCGGTGGTTGCGCAGCCGCGCCTGGGCATCGCGCTCACCTACACGCGCGGCCCCGGCGTCGCGCGGTGCCCCGACGAGCTCGCGTTGCGCGAGGCCATCGCCGCGCGCATCGGCCGCGATCCGTTCACCGCCGACGCGACCTCGGCCGATCGTGTGTCGGTCTCCGTGCTGCGCGTGGGCCGCGGCCTGCGCGCCCTCGTCGGCTGGAGCCACGCCGACGGCACGCTCGTCGGCACCCGCGAGGTCTCCAGCGCCGGGAGCGACTGCGCCGATGTCGTCGCGACGGCTGCGCTCACGGTGAGTCTGGCCCTCGACGCTGCGCGCAACCCAGCGCACGAGGTCCCGCCGCTAGCGCCGTCTACGCTCCCCTTGCAGCTCGCGTCACCGCCACCGCCACCGCCACCGCCGCCGCCTCTTCCCGTCGACGCGGCGCCCGTCCCCGCGCCCGCGCCGCCCACGGCCCTCCGTCGGCACGTCTGGCTGTCGGTGGGGCCCGTCGCGACCCTGGGGTTCAGCCCCGGCGGCGACGTCGGGCTCGCCCTCGAAGGCGGCTTCTCTGTCGAGCGTTTCGCGCTCTCCATGGGCGCACGCGCCGACCTCCCGGTGACCACCGCACGGCCCTCCGCGGTGGGCAGCGCGAACACCTGGCTCACTCAGGCCGAGCTCGCCGTGTGCTGGCGCTCGTTGGGCGTCGAGGCGCGCGTGACGGGCTTCGCGTGCGCCCTCGGCACCGTGGGGCGGCTCGCGGGAGCGGGCGTCGGCGTCGACCTTCCGCGGAGCGATGCCTCCTGGCCTGTGAGCGTCGGAGTTCGGGGCGCGATCGACCTCTCCCTCGCCCGTCGCTTCGCGCTTCGCGCCCGCGTCGACGTCACCGCGCCCGTGCTTCGCGCAGCCGTGGTGCTCGACGGGCAACGCGTGTGGGAGGCCGAGTGGGTGCAGGCCAGCGTGGGACTCGCAGCGGTCGTACGATTTTTGTGACGGATCGCAGCGAGCGCACACAAGCAACGCGCGTTCGACCAAAACGGAGCGTGGGCTATCGCAACGGGTGAGATCTTCTGGGGGCGTGTGGAGCCCCACATTGCGTGGCTGCACGTCCAGCTACGACGCCTCGGCGTGGCCGAGCGCGACCTTGCCGACATGACCCAGGAGACGCTCGTGGCCGTGCACGGGCGGTGGATGGAGTACGATCCCGAGCGCCCCCTGCGCCCGTGGCTCCTGGCCTTCGCGGCGCGCGTGGCCGCCAACCACCGCCGCCGGGCCGACGTACGAAGAGAGCGCACGGGACTGATGGACACCCTCGACGACGGCTTCGCGCACCACGGCGAAGCCCCCGACGACATGGTGTCTGCCGCGCAAGACCGCGCGCTCGTGCTCGCGGGCCTCGATGCGCTCGACGACGATCGACGGGTGGTGTTCGTGGCCGCCGAGATCGAGGGAATGACCATGCCGGACATCACGGCGTCGCTCGGGATTCCCTTGAATACAGGCTACACGCGATTGAGGCTCGCGCGCGCCGACTTCGTCGCCGCAGTCACCCGTCTGCGCTCCGGGGGCCGACGATGAGCGGCGCAACGGGTTCCGACGACGAGATCCCGCCGGAGGTGCGCGCCCTCCTCGACCGCGAGCGCGCGCGGCCCGAGCCCGACGCGGAGGTCGTTGCGGCGATCCGCGCGGCGACCGAGGCTCGCCTGAGCAATGGCGGTCACGGGGGCGAATCGAATCATGGCGGATCGGCCGCACGCGCCCCGCGGCGCGTCGCCCTCTCGCCGCGCAGCGCACTCATCGGGGCGGTGTTCGGGGCGATCGTAGGCGGCGCGGCGACGCGGGCGTTGTGGCCGGTGCGCGAGCGGGTGGTGGTCGAGCGCATCGTCGAGCGCTCTGCGCCCATTGACGTGCTCGTGCGCGGTGCCGATGCGGGCGCCATTGCCCGCGCCGACGCGGGCGCACCGAGCGACGTTGAGAGGGTGCTGCCCGCGACACGGTCGCGCGATGACGAGGGTGCGGCGATGGGGAGCCAGGCCGCGGAGCGCGCGCTCATCGATCGGTGCAGCGCGGCGCTGGTACGCGGCGATTTTGCTGGGGCCATCGCAGCTGCG
>CANMAT010000581.1 GCA_947494865.1 Deltaproteobacteria bacterium | reverse complement strand
GTGGCGGCCTTCGTAGACCGCGACCTCGGCCTCGCGCGCGAGGTGCTCGCGCTCGACGCGCGCGTCGACCGCGACGAGATGGAGGTCGACGCCCTCGCGCTGCGCATCCTCGCGCTGCGGCACCCCGTCGCCGACGACCTGCGCTTCATCACCACGTCGCTCAAGTTCGTGACCGACCTCGAGCGCATCGGCGACGAGGCGGTCAACATCGCCGAGCGCGTGGCCGAGGTTGCCCTCACCACGGGCGCGCCGCCGCACCCCGAGATCGACGCCATGAGCCGCATCGCGCAGGCGATGCTCCGCGAGGCCCTCGACGCCTTCGTGGAGCGCGACGCGGCCCGCGCCGAGGCGGTGCTCGCGCGCGACACCGAGGTCGACGCCCTCTACAGCGCGGTGCTCCAGCGGGTGTTCGCGTGGATGCGCGACCACCCCGACGCGATCCCCGCGGGGCAGGCGGTCGCGTCGGCGGCGAAGTACCTCGAGCGCGTGGCCGACCACGCCACCAACCTCGCCGAGCACGTGGTGTTCATGGTGCGCGGCGACGACGTGCGGCACCGCCTCGCGCGCCCCGACGAGGGGCCGTGACGGAGCCCGCCGCGGCGCTCCTCCTCGCCACCCTCGGCGCCGCCCTCGTCGGCGGCGGCGCGGCCATCGCCGCCGCGCTGTGGCTCTCCGAGTTCGCCCCGCGCCCCGCGGTCGCCCCGCTGCGCCGCGTCTGCGAGATCGCCGCCGCGGTGCCCTCCATCGTGTGGGGCCAGCTCGCCCTCTCGGCCGCGGCGCCTCGCATGGCGCGCGAGGGCATCGCCCCGCTCCCCCTCGTCGCAGTGCTCTCCGTGATGGTCGCGCCGGCCCTCACCCTCCTCGCGCTCGACGCGCTCCGCCGCACGCCCGACGACGTGCGCGAGGCGAGCCTCGCCCTCGGCGCCTCGCGCTGGCAGACCGCGTGGCGCGCGGTGCTCCCCGCGGCCCGCGACGCGCTGCTCGCGTCCCTCGTGCGCACCGTGGGGCGCGCGTGCGCCGAGGCGGCCGTGCTCCTCTGGCTCACCACGGGCCTCGCGCCCCATGGTGCGGTGCCCGTCGCCATCGCGACGGCGCTCGTCGCGGGCCGCATCGAGCGGGGGCGCGGCGCGCGCGCGTAGACCGCCACCCCGCCGCGGGCGCGCGCTCCTGCGCACTTGACATCACGCCCCAGTCGCGGGTCACTCACGCCCGAGATGCACATCTTCGACAGGTTTCCGGCGCGCTACATGGTCCCGAACGCGGTCACGTGCACGGGCCTCGTGATCGGCCTCGCGTCGATTCACACGTCGCTCACCGCGACCACGCGCGAGGGCTTTGTCTCCGCGGGGTGGTTCATCTTGTATGCCGTGCTGCTCGACAAGCTCGACGGCACCGTGGCGCGCAAGCTCAAGGCCAGCAGCGAGTTCGGCGTGCAGCTCGACTCGTTCAGCGATTTCGTCACCTTCGGCATGGCGCCCGCCGCGCTCGTCACCCACGCGGTGCCCTGGGCCCTGCCCGCCTGGGCGAGCGGCAACCTCAACGCGCTCATCCTCGCGCTGGGCGCGCTCTACGTGCTGGCCGCCGCGCTTCGCCTCGCGAAGTTCAACGTCACCACGGCCACCATCGGCCCGCGGTTCTTTCTGGGCCTCCCGTCGACGAGCTCGGGCGGCATCATCGCGTCGAGCTTTCTCGCACGGTATGAGCTCGGGCTCAGCGACAACGTGCTCGTGGGCTTCGTCGTTGCGCTGGCCCTCAACGCGGTGCTCATGGTGTCGAACCTGCCGCAGCCCAAGCTCCAGGTGTCGAAGAACCCCGCGCTGCGCCTCGTTCAGCTCGGCGCCGTGGTGAGCGTGTTCATCCTGGTCCTGCTGCGCCGGTTTCCCACGTACATCGCCGCGCTGGCCCTCGCGTACACCGTAGGGGGCTTCGTGTACGGCCTCACCGCGGGCCGCGACGTTCTCATGGCGCGCGAAGAAGAAGACGAAGACGAGCCCGCCGACGGGGCCCACGCCGCGCGCTGAGGGCCGCGCGGTTACAGCCGCGCGAAGCGGTCGGTGGCGTCGACGAGGGCGCGCGTCACGCCCGGCTCGAGCGCCGAGTGGCCCGCGTCGGGCACCACCACGAGCTCGGCCTCGGGCCACGCGCGGTGCAGCGCCCACGCGCTCTCCATCGGGCACACCACGTCGTAGCGGCCCTGCACGATCACGCCGGGGATGTGCCGGATGCGCGCCGCATCCTCGAGGAGCTGCGCGTCGGAGCGCAGGAAGCCCTTGTTGACGAAGTAGTGGCACTCGATGCGCGCGAAGGCGTCGGCGAAGCCCTCTTGCGAGACGCGGCGCACCATCTCGGGGTCGACCATGAGCTTGCTCGTGGAGCCCTCCCACACGCTCCAGGCGACGGCGGCGCGGCGGCGCGCCTCGTGGTCGGCGCCCGTGAGGCGGCGGTGGTAGGCGTGCAGCAGGTCGCCGCGCTCGGCCTCGGCGATGGGCTCGAGGTAGCGCTCCCACGCGTCAGGAAAAATCGCGCTGGCGCCGCGCTGGTAGAACCAGTCGATCTCCTGCTTGCGCAGGAGGAAGATGCCGCGCAAAACGAGCTCGGTGACGCGCGTCGGGTGGGTCTGGGCATACGCGAGCGCGAGCGTCGAGCCCCAGGAGCCGCCGAAGACCTGCCAGCGGTCGACGCCGAGCAGCGCGCGCAGGGTTTCGATGTCGGCCACGAGATCCCACGTGGTGTTCTCTTCGAGGCACGCGTGCGGCGTGCTCTGGCCGCACCCACGCTGGTCAAACTGAACGATGCGGTACCGCGTGGGGTCGAAGAAGCGCCGGTACTTCGGGTCGCTGCCGCCGCCGGGGCCGCCGTGCAAAAAGAGCACGGGCTTGCCGTCGGGGTTGCCCGACTCCTCCCAGTAGATTTCGTGGACGGCAGACACCCGTAAGCGCCCGGCTCGCCGCACCGAGAGTTCGGGGTAGAGGCCATCGGCGCCGCGGGGAGGGTGTGTGGTGCTCATCTCGCGGGGAACACCATTCACACGCCCCCGCCCCCACGGTCAACGACCGAGCACGCGGTAGGCGAACACCGTGACGCACGCCCCCGCCCGATCGACGCGCGCGTCGCGACAGAACGTCGCGCGCTGCCCGAAGGCGCCGCGCGCCCGCTCGCGCATTTGCACCTCGTCGGTCACGTAGACGCTCCGCGGGAGCCGGTCGAGGCGCTCGAGCGTCACGTCGACCTCGCCCATGAGCCCCCGCGCGAGCGCGCGCTGCCCCGCCCACTCCGCGAGCCGCGCGCTCCGCCCGCCGAAGAGAATCGCGCCGCCGTCAGGGTGCATGCGCCGCACGTAGCGCCCCGCCGCCACGCCCGGCGGCTCGACCGTGCGCTGCGTCCAGAGGGCGTGCGCCGAGGGCGCGCCCAGCGCGAGCGCCGCGGCGACGAGCAGGGCCTTCGCGGTGCCTCCACCGCGCTCGGCGAAGCGCGCGGCGCCCGCGACGGCGAGCGCCACGAGCGCCAGCGCGACCGGGAGCATGTGGCGCGGTTCGGCCGCGACGTTCTGCGTGAGGTACGCCGCGCAGCCGTAGGGGAGCACCGCGATGACGAGACGTATTCTGTCACTTCGAACGAGCGAGCGCGCGCCCGCGGCGCCCAGCGCGAGCCACAGCGCCGCGCGCAGCGCGCCCCCGTACGTGGCGTCGATCGCGAAGCACGCGGCGAGCGAGCGCCCGAGGTCGACGAGGCGCCGGGCCTGGTCGGGCTGCGTCCACGCGGAGCCGCCCCAGTCGTTGAAGTGTCCCGCCGCGTGGGCGCGGGTGAGCGCGACATAGCGGGCGAGGCCCCCCGCGGCGGCGAGGAGCCACGCGCCCCACGCGGCC
>CANMAT010000580.1 GCA_947494865.1 Deltaproteobacteria bacterium | reverse complement strand
GGTCGAGCGCGCGGCGCACGGGCTCGAGGGCGGGCTCCTCGTACGACGACGCGGGGTACACGGGTGCGAAGCCCGCGGCGAGGAGCAGCTCGTTGCGCTCGCGCAGGGGCACCTCGAGGGCGCTCCCGAGGGCGAGCACCATCTCGCGGCTCGGCGTGGCGCGACCTGTTTCGAGAAAGCTCAGGTGGCGCGTAGAGACCTCGGCGTCGCCCGCGAGGCGCTCCTGCGAGTATCCGCGCGCGGTGCGCTGCCGACGGAGCAGCGCGCCGAAGGGGTGTGGCTTGACCATCGACGGCGATGGTAGGCGATGGGCGACGGCGCGCGCATTACCTCCGAGGTCATGGTTTCGCGCGGGGTGGTCGCCTACGTTGGAGAGTGTCGGCGGCGAAGGGCCGCGCGCCGTACGGGAGGTCTCTTCGAAGATGAAACCGCGCTCGCTGCTCGCACTGGCCGTGTTCGTTCCCTTCACCGTGTACAGCGTGTGGGTCTCGATCGAGCACGGGGCCTTGGGCTTCATTCCGGTGCTCAGCGCCGGAGGGTGGTCTACGCAGGTGTTTCTCGACCTGGTGATCGCGATGAGCGTCGCCTCGACGGTGGTGCACCGCGACGCCCGCGCGCGGGGCATCAACCCGTGGCCGTGGACGGTCGCGATGTTCACCCTGGGGTCGGTGGGTCTGCTGGGCTACTTCGTGGCGCGAGAGTTCATCGGACAGCGCACGGAAGAGCGCGCGTAGGGAGGGGGCTCAGGGCGCGCAGACGCCCATGCGGCACGTGAGGGTCATGCCGCCCGGGCCCATCGGGCAGTCGGCCGTGGTGGTGCACGTGGGGATGCAGGCCATGCCCATCGGGGTGGTTCCGCACGTGCAGCCGCGCGAACCCGCCGGGCACGCGCCGGTGCAGTCGGCCGTCGAGGTGCAGGCGCGCGGACCCATCGTGCCCGCGTCGGTGGCCACGCCGGCGTCCGTCGCGGGCATCATCATGCCGCGGAAGGTCGCGTTCGGTGTCGCGTGAAAACACCGGGGAATATAGGGATATGTGTACGTGAGCACGTAGTGGTACGAGCTCACCGTGCGGCCGTCGAAGGTGACCACGCCGGTGCGGCCGTTGCACTCGTCGAGGTCGCCGAGGCCCGCCACGTACTCCCAGTCTTGCACGAAGGTGCCGTCGTAGGCGCCGCCGGGGCCCGCCGTGCCCGACGGGCGCGTGCCCGTGCGGAGGCGGTAGCTCGCGCGCATCTCGGTGAGCGCGCTCGCGCCGTCGGTGGGCACCGAGCGATCCCAGCGGGCGAAGATGGGGTAGCCGTCGCCGGCCCACCCCACGAAGGTGAGCGCGGGCGCGGCGGGCATGAGCCCCGTCGGGATGCCGTGGTAGTGGTACGCCCCCGTCGGCTGCACGTGGGCGAAGTTGCAGTCGACGCCCAGCGAGGTGGGGTGGCGCGTGGTGTCGGTGGCCGTCGCGCCGCTGAAGTACCCCACGGCGGTGGCGTAGCGGAGGGCCTCGTAGTTCCACGAGCGGCTGTCGTTCCAGAGCTCGGCGGTGCCAGGGTCGAGCACGGCGCCGGTGATGGCCACGCCGAAGACCTGCGCCGTCGCGCCGGCCCCCGAGGGCGTGACGGGCACCGCGTAGTTGTAGCTCTGCGCCGAGATCACGTTGGGGTTGCCCGGGTTGGGAAAGGGCCCCACGTCGTGGTTGGGGATGCCGTTCGCGCGGATGCGACGCACCGTGCCCTCGATGGTCTCGGCGTACTGGTGCCCGACGCCGAGCGCACACTGCAGCGCGAGCGCGGTGCGATTGCACCCCACGGTGGTCACGTTGAAGTTGCTCGTCGCGGTCTGCACCGTCGGAGGCGCCACCAGCGTGGCCGTGCCCGGCGACGCGCACGAGGCGCCCGTGTCGGGGCGATCCGCGGGCGGAGCGTCGGACGGAGGCGCAGCGTCGGGCGGAGGCGCAGCGTCGGGCGGAGGCGGAGCGTCGGGCGGAGGCGGAGCGTCGGGCGGAGGCGGAGCGTCGGGCGGAGGCGCAGCGTCGGGCGGAGGCGCAGAGTCGGGCGGAGGCGCGATGTCGGACGGCGGCGCGGCGTCGCTGGCGTCGACCGAGACGTCGACCGCGGGCGCGGCGTCGGGCGTGGCCGTGACGCCGTCGCCGTCGCACGAGGCGAGCGCGGCGAACAACAGCGTGAGACCCGGCGCGCGCAGCGTGAAGCGTTGATCCATGAAGTTCTCCAGGCAGAAGAGGGAAACGGGCTCGAGTCGAGGCGCGTGGGTGCCCGCGCGCGGCCCCCTCTCTGACGAAATCGACGCGCGCCCCCGCGGCGAATCGATGTGTTAGAAAACCTCCATGAGCGAGTCATTGATCATGTGTTCTGGGTGCTCGCGCCACGTGCGCGAGGGGGCGGCGAGCTGTCCGTTCTGCGGGGCGTCGACGCGCGACGCGAGCTGGCGCCGCGTGGGCGCGGGCGTGCTGCTCGCAATGGCCGCCAGCGCCACGCTGCACGCGTGCTACGGGGCGCCGACGCCGTGCCCCGAGACGGCGTGTGACTACGACCGCGACGCGCAGGTCGATGGCGGCGGCGACGCCTCGAGCGACGCGACCGGCGACCGTTGAGCGAAGCCCGCAGCAAGCTCGTCGAAGCATCGTAGCGCCGCCAATCATCGGTCGCGGCGCTGCGCGGCGGCGGCGCGTCACAACACCGAAGCCCTCGTGCTTCGTAGCTTCGCGATGGCCCCCACATCGGGCGCGACGAGGGCCAGATACGGGTTGTCGCGTACGACACGCTGCGTCACGACGAGGGTTCTCCCCGGCGCGAGACGGGCGTAGAGTCGACGCGTGAGCGCGGAGTCACCGGTCGCCGCGAGCCTCAAGCTCGGTCGCTACGTACTCGAGCGTCGCATCGCCTCGGGGGGCATGGCCGACGTGTACCTGGCGCGGCACATCGGCGCCTTCGGCTTCGCGAAGAACGTGGCGCTCAAGGTGCTGCGCAGCGAGGTGTCGGGCGACGAAGACCACGTGCGGATGTTCTTGCGCGAGGCCATGGTGGCCGCGGAGTTCAAGCACCCCAACCTGGTGCAGGTGTACGAGGTCGGCGAAGAGGGTCGGCGGCTGTACCTCGCGATGGAGCTGGTGCGCGGCCTCTCGCTCGCGACCATCATGCAGAACCTCGCGACGCGTAAGCGATCGATCCCCATTGCGCTCGCGACGCGCATCGCGCGCGACGCGCTCGAGGGGCTCGCGCACGCCCACGAGGCCGTCAACGCCGAGGGGCAACCCTTGCAGCTCGTTCACCGCGACGTGTCGCCGCAGAACGTGCTCATCGACGTGTCGGGCGTGGTGAAGGTCGTCGATTTTGGCATCGCGCGCGCCGAGACCCGCGCGGGCCGCACGCAGGGCGCGCAGATCAAGGGCAAGTTCGGCTACATGGCCCCCGAGCAGTGGAGCGCCGGGGCCGACATCGACGCCCGCGCCGACCTCTTCTCGCTCGCCGTGATGCTCTACGAGACCTCGACGGGGAGCCGGCGCCTCTTCCGCGGACAGAGCGCGCCGGAGCTGTACCGCGCCATCGTGAACGACACCGTTCCGCCGCCTACGATGCGCATCGCCGACTACCCCGAGAACCTCTCGGCCGTGGTGATGCGCGGCCTCGCGCGCGACATGCACGACCGCTGGCCCTCGGCCCGCGCCATGCGCGACGCCCTCGACGAGGTGATGCTCGCCAACGGCTGGAGCGTAGGGCCCGACGACCTCGCGCGCCTCGTGGCCCTGAGCCTCGATGGCCAGTCGATCGAAGACCGCTGGGAGCACCTCGGCGCCGACGCGCAGTCCACCGCGGGCGACGACGTGACCGCCGCCGCCGTCGCCGCCCTCGGCGC
>CANMAT010000579.1 GCA_947494865.1 Deltaproteobacteria bacterium | reverse complement strand
GGTCGAGCGCGCCGCGTGATGGCAGCATGAACACGCCGCACACCTCGGCCACCTCGCGGATGCGCCGCATGAGGTCGACGGGCACGTGACACTCCGCGTGGGTGATCATGTACACCGTGACGCTCGACCGCTCGCGCGCGCGCTCGAGCTCCGCGGCGAGCTGCGCGAAGACGCGCGCGTAGTTGCGCCCGCGCTCGCCCTTGAAGGCCAGAATGCCCGCCACGTGCAGCGAGCCCGCGCCGCCGAGGCCCGCGCGGCCCTTGCGCAGGCGCATGGGCTCGTAGAGGCGCGAGTCGAAGAAGCGCACGCTCGCTTCGAAGCCCTGCAGCGTCATGCGCTTGGCCAGCGCGATGGCGAGGCCGCGGGCGAACACGGTACGCGCGCCGCGCATCGAGGCGCTCGCGTCGACGAGGATCTGGTAGTTGCGCGGGGGCGGCCGGTCTTGCGCCTCGTGGGCGTAGAAGAGCAGCTCGTGGTCCATGAAGCGCTGCTCGAAGAGCTCGTCGTCGTGGGCCATCTCGGTGAGCACGAGCGAGTCGAGCGAGCCGTTGGGCACCACCCCCGAGTAGCCGTCGACGGAGAACACCTGCTGCCCGCCGCCGCGCCGCGTATCGAGCACGCTCGGCAGAATGTCGAGCGAGAAGTTCACCACGTCGTTGGCCTCGGGCGAGTTGAACACCGCGAGCAGGTCGATGAGCTCAGTCTCAGGCATCGAGCCGTCTTGGCCCACGAGCCCGAGCAGCTCCACGGTGTCGAGGTCGATCTGCTCGATGCCCAGCAAGAGGTGCAGCCGGTGCTGTACGAGGTGCACCAGAAAGCCAAACTCGGGCTTGCGATCGGCGGCCATCCACACCTGCGGCAGGAGCATCTGCGCCTGCGTGAGGGTGTCGGCGTTGATGGGCACGGGCTCGTACTGCACCGGCGAGCGCCAGCGGTCGGCGACGGGCCCCAGCGCCCGCGTGAGCAGCGTGGAGAGCACCGCGTCGTCGATGCGTGATTTCTGAATCTGCGCGGCCACGTCGGTCTTCGAAATCTCCTCGAGCAGCGCCCCGTACGCGCGCAGCACGGCCTGCACCTCGCCCGCCTGCCCCTGCAGCGTGGGCACCGGCGGCTGGTCGCGCGGCGGGCCGTACGCGCCGCCGAGCCCGAGCAGCGCGGCGCCGACGTCGTGCGCGACCACGAGCGGCACGTTGAGCCCGAAGCGCAAGAGGGTGTTGTACCAGGAGAGCGCGCGCATCCCGAGGGATGCCTCGTTGGCGCCTGCGCACGAGATGGCGAGGCCCCCGAGGGCCCGCACCTCGCCCGGCGACATGCTGCTGATGGCGGCCATGTGGGGGCGCGGATCGTACACGCAATCTCGCGCCGCGAAGCCTCTGAACGTACTTGCGCGCGAGGCTACGAGACCGACGACGTCGCGGTGCCGGGGCGAATGACGGGGGCCTTCACGCTGGCCTCGCGGCGCGAGACGGGCGCCTTGCGCGCCGAGGCGTCGCGCCTCGCGGCGGCCTTCATCGAGGCCGTGCGGGTCTGGTTGCGGCCGTTGTGCTTGGCCTCGTAGAGCGCCTCGTCGGCGCGCGTGAAGAGGGGCTCGCGCTCCTCGGCGTCGCGGGGAAACTCCGCGATGCCCAGCGAGCACGTGACCGAGAGCGGCCCGAGCTCGCTCTGAAACACCTGCTTCTTGAGCTCCTCGCGGATGCGCTCGGCGAGCTGAAACGCGCCCTCGGTATCGGTCTCTTCGCAGACGATCACGAACTCTTCGCCGCCGAAGCGACCCACGGCGTCGGTCTCGCGGCGGCAGCGGGAGAGCACCCCGCCGAGGCCCTTGATCACCACGTCGCCCACGGCGTGGCCGTACGTGTCGTTCACGTTCTTGAACTTGTCGATGTCGAGCACGATCACCGACAGCGTGTGCCCGAAGCGGGCCGCCGCGCGGAGGCGCTTGTCGAACTCCGACTCGAGCGCGCGCTTGTTGAGGTGCCCCGTCATGGGGTCGGTGGTGGCGAGCTCCTCGAGGCGACGCACCGCGGCCGCGTTGGCGAGCGCCACCGAGGCGTGCGCCGCGAGCACGCCGAGAAGCTGCCGCGTGCCTTCGCCGAAGGCCGCGCGACGGTGCGCCGCGAGCGTCAGCGCCCCGAGCACGCTGTCGCGCACCACGAGCGGAAACACCATCACCGAGCTCATCTCGAGCGCGGTCTCGCGCGTGAAGACAAACTGCGTCTTCGGGTCGAAGTGCCCGCGGTACGGCAGCGCGTGGCGGGCCTTCACCGCGGCGCACGTGATGCCCATGTTCTCGCCGAAGGTGATCCCCTCGAGGCCCCGCGGCGCCTCGCCGGAGACGTGCCTCACGCGGTGCTCCTCGGTGCGATGGTCATATCCCGTCACCACGAGGAGGTCGTGCTCGACGATGGCGCTCGCCGACGTGGCCACGGCCTGGAGCACCTGGTCCTCGGTGAGCGCCTCGCCCAGCGCGCGCGACGCTTCGAAGAGCCGCGAGAGGTCGTCCTTGGCACGCTCGAGGCGCGCGAACACGCGCTCATTGTCGATGAGCCTGCGCGCCTGGAGCGCCACGGCCTCGAGGGTCGCCTGGTCGTCCGCCGAGAAGGGGACGTCCTCGACGCGGTCGGCCACCATGACCCCGCGCAGCGTGCCCTGGTCGAGCACGGGCACCGCGGCGAAGCACCGTACGTCGTGCGGCCCGCGGTAGTAGGTGAGCCCCGGGTGATCGGCGCGCAGGTGCGCGAGGAGCACCGGCTTCGACATCGCGATGGCCGCGCCCATGGCGCCCGACGTCACGGGCAGCGGGCCCTCGTGGAGGTCGGCGTCGTCGGGCGTCACCGCCTCGACGAGGCGCAGGTTCTTGCCCTTGGTGTCGGCCCAGTAGAGGGCGCACGTGCGGAGCTTCATGGTGCGCTGCGCGAGGTTGAGCAGCCCCACGATGGTGGCGTGAATCTCGTCGAGCGACGAGCGCATGCGCGCCTCGTCGGCCTTCTCGTTGCGCTGCGGCTGCGGCTGCGCGGTCGGCGCCTGGAGGCGAAACGACTGGGCGTCTTCCTTCTGGCGCTTGCGCTCGTCGGCGAGCATCTGCCGCGCGTGGTCGCGCACGCGGGCCACCTCGGCGCGCGTGAGGCCGTGATGCACCAGGCCCGCCGCGACGATCAGCGCCGCGCGCAGCGAGAACGAGAGCACGTCGGCGGAGCCCTCGGCGGCGAAGTGCAGCGCCCCCTCGAGGCCCACGCCGTAGAGCACCGGGAGCCACGCGCGCCGCGGCTCGCCGAGCGCCACGCACACCGCCACGGCGAGCACGGGCAGCGCCGCGAGGGGACCATGAACGCCGCCCTTGTAGGCCGTGACCGCGCCCGTGAGCGCGAGCAGGGGGAGCGTCGCGAGCGCGTCGAGCGGCTGCGAGAGCTCGCCCGTCGAGGCAGGTTTCGCCCGGCCACGGTGGCGCGCGGCGACGGCGATCACGCACGCGAGCGCGAACGCGAGATCGAGGAGGCTGTGGCTGCGCGGCGTGTATCCCCCATGCGCGAGTTGCGTCGCTACGGCCATTGCAGAGGCCGGCGCGGCGCAGGCACGGACCACACGGCGTACGCCACGGAGCAGGGCGACGAGGTCCATTGACTGTGTGCAGCGAGGTATCAGCGATCGTGCGCGGCAGCCAAGAAAGCGGCGCCGTTCAGCGCGCGAGGCGCGAGGGGAGCGCGCTCGCGGGCACCTCGACGACGAGCTCGTCGGGGCGCACCCAGCCGAGCTCCTCGCGAACGGCGCGCTCGCGGGCCCGCGGGTCCGTCGTGAACGCGCTGAACTCTGCGCGGAGCTGAATGAGCTGCCGCGCGAGGCGCACGTTCTCTTGCCGCTGGGCCTCGAG